>NZ_JBHSEF010000024.1:0-119854 GCF_042649045.1 Chryseomicrobium palamuruense
CGCACCCAACGGGGGTCGGGTCGGCGACTTGTATATCTTGACGTCTTGCATGTTCAGTTTTCAATGTTCATTTTCGTGCGTCGCTTGTTTTGGCGACTTCTCTAATTTAGCATTTTCCTCATTCAGAGTCAAGCTTTATTTTGAAGTCTTTTTCGCTTGCTGCTTACGTTTGATAGCAACTTGCCTTAGCGACGTTTATTATCATAACTTATGGTTTTATAAATGGTCAACCGTTTTTTTGAAATAATTTAGAGTTATTTTTTTCTCACAATAATTTATGGTTTAAACAATGACTACCTTCTATTATATGCGTTAAAAAGAAAAAAAGAACTTTCAAATCTAACGACTTGAAAGTCCTAGTTTCTATTCTACTGTTTTATAGTAACGGTGCATCACGTGCGAACTTTTGGTAGGGTGTTCTTCGACTAAGAGTAATCCTTTTTCAACCAAGTATTCGATATAGACTTCTAGATCTGTTGAGTAATATCTCAACTCTTGTTGCTCATGAATCTCTTGGATAGACCAGTATGGCTTTTGCGAGAGCACTTCTTGAATATGTAGAGCCCCTTCTTTAATTCGTGAGTGAATCAAGAAATCACTTGCCAAAAATAATAACTCCACACGCTTTTGTAAAGGTTCCGAGCTTGAAACAAGCTCATCATATAATTTATAAATAGCTGGATCGAGTACCTTTACTTGTTTCCATACCATAAGCTCCGGATGCATCCCTCGCTCGAAGATGGCAAGTCGTGCTAGATGATGGAGAGAATCAACTAGTTCTGTATAAGCATCTAAGTAGTTTTGTTGCTCAAAAAACACTTTTCCCTCTAAATATCTTCTGGTGAGTCTTGCAAATTCAATTCCCATCCGGACCTTTCTCCCTCGCTCCGGAAACTCATCAAGTTCTTGACGAAAATTCACAATAGCTTCATTGCGATCAAATAAAATACGCCCATGTAAGAGCCAATCCACAATCTTCGGATTCTTGCCAAGTGTCAACCACTTTCGTAGCTGTTGTTCTGTGACAATATGTAGCGCAGCTTTTTGACCATCAAATGAGTAATGCTTTGTAAAAATAGGACGTTTCGCTTCCTTTGTTACCACTAATAAGATTGAATCAAATGTATCCGTCAACGGGCTGACTTTATCTTTTTTTTGTATATGTAAAATCCCAAGGGTATTCGGGTCACTTGCTCGTTCCTGATAGATCGGTCGTAATATTGCTTCCATCTATTCCACTCCTTCATGATGCGGACTCTATTCTTAATGATTATTCTACACCAAATGCATTTGTCCTTCTTTCCTCACAAAATTATGCTATAGTAGTGAATGAAATTAGGAGGCTGACTATGGTACAATACAAAAATAAAATTAATAAAATTCGATCCTTTGCACTTGCTCTAATCTTTATCGGCTTCATTATTATGTACGGAGCCATCTTCTTCCGTGAAAATCCAATTCTAGTTACCATCTTTATGGTGCTTGGCTTACTCTCTATTTTAGGAAGCGTGGTTGTTTACGGTTGGATAGGTCTACTTTCTACTCGCGCTGTCCAAGTTGTATGTCCGAACTGCGGAAAACATACCAAAGTATTAGGTCGCGTGGATCTATGTATGTATTGTAATGAGCCACTTACACTTGATCCAACTTTGGAAGGCAAAGAATTCGATCAAAATTATAATAAATCCGAAAAATAAAAAAGAAACTACCGTGAAAATGGTTCACGGTAGTTTTTTATTGTACATTTCTACTTTGTTCTTTACAAGATGGGCATGTCCCATATACTTCCAATCGGTGAGATTCCACTTCAAATCCCGTAAGGTGTGAAGCGAGTTGTTCCACTTCATCTAGGCCTGGATAATGAAAGTCGACAATTTTGCCGCAATCTGTACAAATCATATGATAATGATCATTTGTTACAAAATCAAAGCGGCTAGAGTTGTCTCCATAGGTCAATTCTTTCACAAGTCCAGACTCTCGAAACACACGTAAGTTATTATATACAGTTGCTACACTCATACTAGGAAACTTGCTCTCAAGAGCACGGTAGATATCATCAGCTGTTGGGTGCGTCATAGCCTGGATAATGTATTCCAAAATGGCATGGCGCTGGGGAGTAATGCGTACACCCGTAGACTTCAGTGTATCCAAAGCATCGCGTAAATGCACTTCGGTCATTGTCGGCACCTCTTTCAGATTCATTCTTACTTTAGAATAGTTATTCTTAATTATAAGAAGTCCTTTGGTGAAGTGTCAACTAATTCACTGCATGTCGCCTTTAATACCCGGCTTTAAGGTCAACTAAATTTCGAAGTTTGGTATCCCCACTTTCCCATTTGGAAAGGTTCTCTGAGAAAATTTCCATTGCACGCTCTACATAAAAAGCGGAATGACTAGATATGTGAGGTGAGATGATGGCGTTCTCAAGTTGCCAAAGCTTACTAGTTGGTGGTAGTGGTTCCACCTCAAACACATCTAATACGGCATGACGCTTTGGTGAACTTTCAAGAGCAGCTACGAGATGCTTTTCAGCTACAACATCCCCTCTCCCGAAATTCATAAAGATGACATCCTCTTTCATGATTTCAAAATGTTCATTTGTCAGGAGATGACGAGTTTCATTCGTACTTGGTAGAAGTGATAGAACAATGTTGGCTTCTCCTAAATAGTTTGTGAGTTCATCAAGTCGGATGGTCTGTTCCGCCTCTTCCACACTATTTCCTGAACGATTGCACGCAATGATATGCACCCCAAAGGCTGTTAGTAGTCGAGCCACTTCGGCACCAATGGCACCAGGACCTAAAATAAGTGCCGTCTCTCCGCGGAGCTCACGTGAACCTTTTGGTTTGTCCCACTCTTTTTTCTCATTCAGCTGATATATGGCGGGTAAACTTCGGTAGAGAGATAAAATATGCCCCACGATCGACTCAGCCATTGGGGTTTTGTGAATCCCACGCGCATTAGTTACATGGATCTGTCGGTCTGAAAGATACACAAGTGGCATCTTTTCAATTCCTGCAGAAGCCACACTTATCCACTTTAACTGGGGTAAGGCAGCAACTGTTTCTTTCGTTACATCTTCGCCATAGGTGACCCAAATTTCTGTATCGGGACGCGGCGCAGTTCCTTTAGCAAAGAGAAACTCATGTTGTGTAAACGTTTCTATTAATTGTTTTTGCATCTTTGGTTTAGGTTCAAATGTAAATTGAATGATCATTAATTTCCCTCTTGTACTTTCTGTAAAGTCTCTTTTATTTCGTCCACATGTCCTGGTACTTTTACTTTCCTCCACTCTTTCACAACTTCACCCGTTGGGGCAATAAGAAAGGTAGACCGTTCAATCCCCCAAAATTCTTTGCCGTACATATTTTTTTTCTTCCATGCCCCGTAGGAGCTTGCCGTCTCTCCCTCTTCATCGACTAACAACGAAAATGGCAAGTCATTTTTCTTGATGAAATTTTGATGCTTTCGCTCACTGTCTGTACTGACTCCAAGAACAACCGCTTTTAAAGAAGCAAACTCCTCATGAGCATCCCGGAAATCACATGCTTCTTTCGTGCATCCTGGTGTTGAATCACGCGGATAAAAATAAAGCACGACATAATGCTTCCCTAGAAATTGATCAAGTGTAACTGTTTCCCCTTGTTCATTCGGCAATGAAAACGTAGGTGCCTTCAAACCTTCTAATAAATGTTCTGACATAATCAACCGCCTCCTCTTCTTATCGTACCGAAAGAGAGCGTGCGGTTCAATTTTTGACCATTCTGAAATCTTGTTGTTCCTTAAAAACTTGTCTACAATGGAATAGAAAACCCAAGGAGGTCACACAATGAACCGGACAACTTCAGAGCGCCATCACGAAGAGGCGCTTACTCATATAGTCGGTGGCGTCAATAGCCCATCCCGTTCCTATAAAGCTGTAGGTGGAGGTTCCCCTACTGTAATGGCTCGTGCTAAAGGAGCCTATTTTTATGATGTAGATGGCAATAAATATATCGATTACCTGGCTGCGTATGGTCCGATAATAACTGGACATGCTCATCCACATATCACGAAAGCGTTGACTACAGCTGCTGAAAACGGGTTGCTTTATGGAACCCCCACAGAGCATGAAATTAAATTTGCTAAAATGCTTAAAGAAGCCATTCCATCTATGGACAAAGTGCGTTTTACGAACTCTGGAACGGAAGCGGTCATGACTACCATCCGAGTGGCACGCGCCTATACCGGACGCACGAAGATGATGAAATTTGCGGGATGCTATCATGGCCACTCAGACCTTGTCCTTGTGGCAGCAGGTTCTGGTCCAGCTACACTAGGCACACCTGACTCTGCAGGAGTTCCAAAGACGATTGCAGAAGAAGTTATCACTGTGCCATTTAACGATCCCGCTGCATTTAAAGAAGCGATGGACTTATGGGGTTCAGAGATTGCGGGAATCCTAGTCGAGCCTATTGTAGGTAACTTCGGAATGGTTGAACCAAACCCTGGTTTCTTGGAAACAGTCCACACGCTTGCTAAAGAACACGGCGTACTCATTATCTACGACGAGGTGATCACGGCTTTCCGCTTCCATTACGGAGCAGCCTCCACACTCCTCGGATTAAAACCCGATTTAACAGCATTAGGGAAAATCATCGGTGGCGGACTCCCTATCGGTGCTTATGGTGGCAAGAAAGAAGTAATGGACCAAGTAGCCCCAAATGGACCTGCCTACCAAGCAGGAACGATGGCCGGAAACCCTGCTTCTATACAGACCGGGATCGCTTGCCTAGAGCTCCTCAGTCAGCCCGGTGTCTATGAAGAACTGGACCGATTAGGAAAGCGTTTAGAAGAAGGGATTTTAGAATCTGCTAAGAAACATCACGTAACGATTACAATCAACCGCATCAAAGGCGCATTATCCATTTACTTTACGGGCGTGAACGTGGAGAATTATGACCAAGCAGAAGCGTCTGATGGAGAGATGTTTGCGAAGTTCTTCCGTTTGATGCTTGATCAAGGAATTAATTTAGCCCCTTCTAAATATGAAGCGTGGTTTGTAACAACGGCTCATACAGATGAAGACATTGATGTGACCCTTCAAGCAGTAGACCGTGCGTTTGAACAAATGAACGAGTAAAGGAGAGTGGTGTGCAGTGAAACTTGGTGCACGCGTATTTAAAACAGGGATTGCGATAGCACTTGCCCTCTATATAGCGGATGTTTTAGCACTGCCTGAGGTAATTTTTGCAGGGATTGCTGCCATATTCGCTGTGCAACCTTCTATTTATCGTTCTTATATGACGGTATTAGAGCAAATTCAATCCAATCTGATTGGGGCTGCATTTGCCGTTACCTTTGCTATTATTTTCGGAAACTCGTATTTCATGGTGGGATTAACGACAATCATCGCTATTTCCGTTATGTTGAAGTTGAAGCTGCAAAAAACGATTCCTCTTGCCCTCGTCACGATTATTGCCATTATGGAAATTCAAGGAGACAATTTCCTGTTGGCTGCTGCGTTTCGAATTTTAACGATTGGGGTCGGAGTATTTTCGGCATTCGCCGTCAATCTTGTGTTCATACCACCGAAGTATGAGACACGCTTATTCACGAAAATCAGCACGACGCAAGATGATATTATTCGTTGGATCCGGATCGGGATTCGACACGCCGCAGATCATCAGTCTTTAAAACAAGCGGTCACTTCGATTGAAGAGCAGCTCGTCAAGATTGATCAGTTATTCCTCCTCTTTAAAGAAGAGCGCGGGTACACGAAAAAATCAAGGTATGCAAAAGGTCGAAAACTGGTTATTTACAGAGAACTCATTACGACCTCGTATAAAAGTCTTTACGTGATAAGAAGGCTATACGCCTATGAACACGATATTATACAGCTTCCCGACCACTTCCATATGATGATCCAGGAGCGCTTAGATACTCTTCTTACCTATCATGAACACTTGCACTTAAAGTTCATCGGAAAATTAAAGCCAGAGCAACTGGACTGGATCAATGATGACCACTTTATCAAACGTCAAGAAGTGATGGAAATCTTCATGACACAGATCTATGAGACCAAGCGACAAGAGGATTTCTCTACGTACCATTTACTGCATTTATTATCTGCCATCTTAACCTACGAAGAACATCTTGAGCACCTAGATACACTAATCAGTTCGTATCAGACCTATCACGGAGACGAGATTGATGTCAAAGTAGAAGAAGTATAAAAAGCTGCTCATCTACAAAAATTTGTAGATGAACAGCTTTTTTCATGTCTTCATTTTCGGATCGAGCGCATCTCGTAGCCCGTCACCCATTAAGTTAAATCCTAAAACGGTTAACATAATGGCTACACCTGGGAAAATCATCGTCCACGGCGCATTACGGATGAATTCTTGTGCGTCTGCAAGCATCTTACCCCATTCCGGTGCCGGCGCTTGTGCACCTAGACCTAAGAAACCAAGAGCCGCAGCTTCAATGATGGCCGAGGCAACGGCAAGCGTTCCTGCGACAATTATTGGCGCTAAGGAATTCGGCAAGATGTGCGAAATCAAGATTCGGAAATCTTTCATTCCTATGGCCTTGGCGGAGGTGATGTACTCCTCTTGCTTGACCGACAATACTTTTGAGCGAATTAAACGGCCAAAGTTTGGCACGTTGATAATGGCAATGGCAATTAATGCATTCACAAGGGAAGGTCCTAATACAGAAACGACCGCAATCGCAAGAAGGATACTCGGGAAAGCAAGCATGATATCAAAGATACGTGAGATGATGGTGTCTACCCATTTCCCGTAGTATCCGGCAATAATACCAAGAGCACTCCCGATGATAACGGAGCCAATGACGGAAAAGAAGCCGACACCCAAGGAAATACGAGCGCCTAGAATGACCCTTGAAAAAATATCACGTCCAAAATCGTCGGTACCAAACCAGTAATCGCTCGATGGCGGTTTCAAACGCTCCGGTAGTTTTTGATCATTAATCCCTTCTGAGGCAATCCACGGACCAAAGATAGCTAGGAATAAGAAGAAGAGCACGATGACACTTCCTACAAGTGCAATCTTGTTCTTACGAAAACTGCGCCAGGCATCTCGCCAAGGCCCTGTCTCTTTTTCTACCTGGATTTCTTGTTCTGTAGGAACTAGGTTTTTGGGATCTACATTTGTCATGCTGCGTCCTCCTCTCTAGTCATATTTAATCCGCGGATCAATGAGTCCGTATAGAATATCCACAATCAAATTGATCATGACGAAAATGAAAGCGATGATCAGAATGCCTGATTGAATTACTGGATAGTCACGGAACTGAATCGCCTCATAGACGTATCGTCCGATTCCTGGCCAAGAGAAAATGGTTTCTGTCAAAATGGCGCCACCTAGAAGCAGACCCATTTGAAGACCAATAACAGTCAATACCGGAATTACCGCATTTTTTAAGGCGTGTTTATACACGACCCAGAACATCTTCTGACCTTTTGCACGTGCCGTTCGGATATAATCTGAACGCATCACTTCAAGCATGCTTGACCGTGTCATCCGTGCAATGATAGCCATGGGAATAGTTGCTAAAGCGGCCCCAGGCAGGACTAAGTGTTTTAGTACTTGCCCTAATTGATCAAATCGCCCTTGCATTATCGTATCGAGAACATAGAAACCTGTTTGTGAACTGACCGGATTTCGTACTTCTTCTCGCCCTGATGTTGGAAACCAGCCGAGTTCGATGGCAAAAATCCATTGCTCCAAGAGGCCTAACCAGAAGATCGGCATGGAAACTCCGACAAGCGCCAATACCATAGCCGTGTAATCGAACCATGAATTTTGGAACCAAGCGGAGATAATTCCTGCATTGACGCCGATAATCACGGCAATCAAAATCGCAAAAAACGCAAGTTCAAATGTAGCAGCGAGATAAGGCCATACCTCTTCCGCTACAGGCTGTCTTGTACGTAAGGACTCCCCTAAGTCCCCTTGGAGTAGGCCACCAAGGTATTCAAAGTATTGGACATACCAAGGGTTGTCTAATCCGAGCTTTGCTCGTAATGCTTCAACTGCTTCTTTAGATGCTAACTGACCTAAGATGACTTGAGCAGGATCTCCGGGAATTGCACGAATGATCAGAAATACTACGAATGTCATTCCGAGCAAAACTGGGATTAATTGTAATAAGCGTCTACCAATATAATTGACCACGCTCTTCACCTCTTCCCCTTTGATGAAAATCTATGTAGAAAAAAAGAGGGAAATCGCGAAGATTTCCCTCTTCCTCACCTCACATTATTCGAAATCAACATTGTGCAGTTTGTCTGAACCTGTTGGGTGCGGTAAGAACCCAGTAAGTTCTGCTTTCCCTGCTAGTAACGGTGTTGAGTGAGCAAGTGGAACCCAAGGAGCATCCTCGTGGATGATTTCTTGTGCTTGCATATACAATTCATTCCGTTTATTTTCGTCAACTTCGGATTGTGCTGCAATTAAAAGATCATGTAATTCTTCGTTGTCATAATACGTGTAGTTGTTACTTCCGATATTGTCTCCATCAAGAAGAACGTATAAGAAGTTGTCAGCGTCACCATTATCGCCTGTCCAACCTAACATGAATGCATCCGCTTCTCCGTTACGAGCTTTTTCAAGGTACGTTGCCCACTCGAACGATACGATTTCAGCAGTGATGCCTACGTCAGCTAAGTTTTTCTGCATTACTTCCGCTACTTTCATACCATCTGGCATATACGGACGTGGAACTGGCATTGCCCATAGTTCCATTTCGAAGCCATCTGGAAGACCTGCTTCTGCTAACAATTCTTTTGCACGTTCAGGGTCATACGCATATCCTTCAATTTGATCGTTATAGCCTGAGATACTTGGTGGCATTGGGTTAACAGCCACTTCTGCACGGCCTTCGAAGAAAGCATCCACAATCGCTTGTCTATCGATCGCATGATTCATCGCTTGGCGAACCAAGACATTATCAAATGGAGGACGTGTATTTGTTAAACCTAAGTAACCAATGTTCATAGAAGGGCGTTCGAACAATTGTAGCGCGCTGTCCCCTTCAATAGAACCAGCATCTGTCGGATTAACACCGTCTGCAAGATCAATTTCACCTGTTAATAATGCATTTAGACGAGTAGAGTTATCCGGAATAGCACGGAAAACCACGCGGTCAAGCTTTGGTAATCCTTCTTGCCAGTAATCTTCGAATTTTTCAATTGTGATGGAATCGTTACGCTTCCACTCCACAAATTTGAATGGACCTGTTCCAACTGGGTTATCTCCGAAAGAATCCCCTGCTGCTTCAAATGCTGTTGGTGAACCCATACCGAATGGGCTCATTGCGATATTTTTCAAGAATGGTGCCTGTGGACGTTTTAATGTGAATGTCACTGTGTAGTCATCGTCTGCAGTTACAGATTCGATGACGTGTCCTTCTTCATCGCCAAACCCACCAAACATGGATTTATAGTAGTAGTATTTATCTGCTGTACCTGAAGCCCAGCGCTCAAAGTTGGCAACAACGGCTTCTGCATTGAAGTCTGTTCCATCGTGGAACTTAACCCCTTCTTCAAGCAAGAATGTGTATGTTAAACCATCTTCAGATACTTCCCAGTCATGAGCAAGTCCTGGGTTAATCGTTGTATCTTGCTCACCGAAATTGACAAGCGTTTCAAAAACGTTCTGTGTCACTTTAAATGACTCTCCGTCTGTAACAGAGATTGGATCTAAGTTAACAGAATCACCGCCGCGACCAAAAATTAATACTTTTGGCTCGCCAGAATCTTCATTTGTTGCCTCTTCAGAGTCATTTCCTTCGTCATTTGTACCTTCTGAGCCTTCATCATCCGAGTTACATGCTGCTAAGAAAAGCATGGCGATCAATCCGAAGAACAACAGGAATGACCAAATTTTCTTGTTTCTCATTAAGACCCCTCCACTACTGATTTATCTATCATGTCGGCATCATATAAATGACACGCAACATAATGACCTGGCTTGATTTCCTCAAGCTGAGGAATGTGTTGCTTACAACGGTCCATGGCAAATGGACATCGTGTATGGAATGTGCACCCGCTTGGCGGATTTGAAGGACTTGGAATATCGCCTTCTAGAAGAATTTCTTCTCGCGTAAAGTTCGGGTCTGGTACCGGCACAGCAGAGAGCAGTGCTTTTGTATATGGGTGAAGTGGTTCTGCGTAAAGATTCTCACTCGACGCAAGCTCTACCATCTTCCCGAGATACATGACACCCACTCGGTCACTAATATGCCGAACGACACCTAAATCATGCGCAATAAAAATGTATGTGAGTTTCAATTCTCTCTGTAACTTCTGCATCAAGTTCAGAACTTGTGCTTGAATGGATACATCAAGAGCAGAAACTGGTTCATCGGCAATAATCAGTTTTGGATTAGTCATCAGTGCTCTGGCGATTCCAATCCGTTGTCGCTGGCCACCACTGAACTGGTGAGGATAGCGTTTTGCGTGATAGCTTGAAAGACCAACGATTTCTAAAAAGTCGCGAACCATTTTTTTTCGGCTTTTTGTATCCCCGATATTGTGTACAATCAGAGGTTCCATTAAAATCTTTTCGACCGTATGACGCGGATTTAGAGAAGCGTAGGGGTCTTGAAAGACCATTTGAATTTCTCTGCGTGCTTTCCGCATTTCTTGTGGAGATAATTTCGTGAGCTCCTGCCCATTGAATGTCACTTTCCCTTCAGTTGGCTCTAGGAGGCGCATTAGCATGCGGCCTGTTGTGGATTTCCCACAACCCGATTCCCCAACGATACCAAGCGTCTCCCCTTCATTAACATAGAAAGACACGTCATCTACGGCTTTGACTTGACCCGTTATTTTTCCAAATAAACCCTTCTTAACGGGAAAGTATTTTTTTAATCCCTCAACTTTCAACAGTGGCTCTGTCATAGGTACTTACCTCCTCTGTGTCATATAAGAAGCAGCGGGTCTTATGATGAGCTGCTGTTTGGTATAAAGGAGGTGACTCTTGTGTGCATCGTCCAAAAACAGATTCACAGCGGGCTGCAAATCGACAACCTTCTTTAATGGATCCGGGTTTCGGAACATTTCCTGGAATCGAATATAGCGACTGTTTTTTATAGCGCATATCCGGAACAGAGGCGAGTAGGCCTTTGGTATACGGATGTTGAGGATTGGTGAAAATCGTTTCAACCGGACCTTCTTCTACGACTTTTCCAGCATACATAACAACCACTCGTTCACATGTTTCAGCCACAACCCCTAAGTCATGTGTAATAAGAATAATCGCCGTATTTAATCGAGTATTTAAATCTTTCATGAGTTTTAAAATCTGAGCTTGAATCGTCACGTCAAGTGCCGTTGTCGGCTCATCGGCAATCAATACTTTCGGGTCACAAACTAGAGCCATGGCAATCATGACACGCTGCCGCATCCCACCTGATAACTGGTGTGGATAATCGTTCATTAATTCTTCTGCTCGTGGCAGTCCCACAAGTTTTAACATCTCAATGCTTCGTGCTTTTGCTTGTTTTTTCGACCAATCTTTTTTATGTAGCAGCACAGCTTCCATCATCTGACTACCAATCGTGAAGAGTGGGTTTAAAGAAGTCATGGGCTCTTGGAAGATCATTGCAATATCATTGCCGCGAATTTGGCGCATCTGTTTCTCCGAGAATTTTATAATGTCTTTCCCTTGATAAAGAATTTCCCCTGAAGTAATTTTGCCGGGCGGTGAAGGAATAAGGCCCATTATGGATAAGGAAGTCACACTCTTTCCACTACCTGATTCACCTACAATACCTAAAATTTCGCCTTCTCGTACTTCGAAGTCTACGAAGTCGACAGAAGGGATAACTCCGTCATCTGTGAAGAAAGACGTCTGGAGGTTTTTTACCTCGAGAACTGATTTACGATTCGTCATGATGAACCCCTCTCCACTATTCTGAATATTCGCTGTTGAATGAATTTTTATATAATCATTATTTTACACAACAAAATATCACTTGCAATCACTTTTTTTATAATTAATTAATATCTATAATATTCACATACCATTCACTCTATTTACCATTTTTAGATATGAACGTTTCAGATACATAGTTGCACTAGATTTGTGTCAATCATTTGAAACTGTTTTTGTTAAAATGAATATATGAAATAGATTGATTTTCTAAACTTGAACTAATACATTTTTAAGTAATTCTTTAATGTTTCTTTTTAAATGGATGGATGTCAGATTCTTATATATTCTATAGTATTCCACATTGAAAGTAGATTTGTTGACCCTTTGGTTGATGGATACGCATTGTCCCGAATCCGTCTACAAATGTCTCGAAAACAGCAGCAAATTGTCACCCAACGTACCTAACTTGCCCCGGAAACGATGAAGTGTTCATTCATTCCCTGCTCATTACTCTCTCTATAGCTTCTCACATCAATTTGCTCATCAAACATTGTCGTTATCAACGAAAATCACATCATAATATGCCATGAAAACTTACGATCATGGCAGTAAACATACTATACTTCCCAAAAAAGCCCTTCCCCGAATTTTCTCGGAGAAGGGCTTGTTACTTAATTTTCTAATTGTTGAACTTGGAACAGGTTGTAATAAGCTCCTTGCTTCTTCATCAGCTCTTGATGGGTTCCACTTTCAATAATCTGACCGTGGTCGACAACAAGGATTTGATCTGCATGTGTAATCGTTGAGAGTCGATGCGCGACGATGAGTGTCGTCCGGTCTGTCGCTAAACGCTCGAGCGAATCCTGAATCAACGATTCACTTTCTAGATCGAGCGCAGACGTCGCTTCGTCAAGTACAAGGATTCGTGGATCTTTCAGGAATACCCGTGCAATCGCAATTCGTTGCTTTTGACCTCCAGACAATTTAACACCCCGTTCGCCGACGGTTGTATCATACCCATTTGGCAATTCCATGATAAAGTCATGGGCATTGGCTGCTTTTGCCGCTTCAATGATCTCCTCTTCCGTTGCATCCGGGCGTCCCATCGCAATGTTCATGCGGATAGAGTCACTAAACAGCAGTGTATCTTGCAAGACGAGGCCAATTTGTTTTCGCAATGATTCAATCGTGACGTCACGAATATCCCCGCCGTCCATCTTGATTGCACCATCTGTCACGTCATAGAAACGTGGCAACAAGCTGATAATGGTCGACTTTCCTCCTCCACTCATCCCGACGAAAGCTGCTGTTTGTCCAGGGTGAATCGTAAAGTTGATCCCTCTCAGGACAGGCGTGCCTTCTTCTTCGTATTGGAAATAGACATTCTGGAACGATAGTTCACCGTCTAAATACTTGAGCTCTTTCGCATTCGGACGATTGACGACTTCATAACCTTCATCCATCAGTTCGAACATCCGGTCCATTGACGCAATCGACTGCGTGAGGGTAGTTGACGAATTCACGAGTCGGCGAAGCGGACTATACAGTCGTTCAATGTAAGCAACGAATGCGGCCATTGTTCCGACAGATAGGTTTCCTGTGATCGCTTCATATCCAGCATAGGCAATGACAAGTAACGGTGCGACGTCGGTAATCGTATTCACGACAGCAAACGCCTTGGCGTTCCATTTCGTTTGGTCGATGGCTTTGTCGAGGAACTCTCCATTGGCTTCGTCAAAGTTCTTTTGTTCATGGTCTTCCAACGTAAACGTCTTGATGACGCTCATCCCTTGGACACGCTCATGCAAGTAGCTCTGCACACCTGCAAGAGCTTGCGAACGCTGTCTAGTTAAATCACGGAGTCGGCCGAAGAAGTATTTGACACTAAAGGCATAGAACGGGAAAGCAATCAATGTGACGAGAGTCAGTTTGACGTTTAGGGTCAACATAATCCCAATCGCAATCAAAATCGTCGCAAGATCGAGCCACACATTCATGAGGCCGATCATGACAAAGTTCTTCGTCTGTTCGACATCATTGATGACGCGCGAGATGACCTCTCCCGCACGGGTATTGGCGTAATATTTCAGACTAAGCTTTTGCAAGTGATCAAACAGTTTTTCTCGAATATCAAATAAAATCTTGTTACTGACATACTGGGCAAGATATTGACGATAGTACTCGATCGGCGGACGAATGAGGAAGAAGACGAGCGCCGTTCCACCTAACCAGTAAAAGAGGAGTCTGAGCTTCTCTGCTTCTGACATATCCCCACCAATGATGTCATCAATGACGATTTTGATGAGAATGGGAATAAATAGTGGGATGGCAAATTTGACAATTCCGATCAAAATGGTGACGATAATTTGCCAGTTGTATGGTTTTACGAAGTGCATATAGCGTTTTATGGAATCCATCGGTTGCCTCCTTTAGACATGAGGAGACCTGTTGCATAGGCTGCAACAGGTCTACTCGGTTTTCTTTAATTCCTTATGAAACTGATACCTTGCTGTCCAGGCTTCGATGAAGTCTGGTGCAAACGGTCCCTTCTTTTGTTGGATCCACTGCTTGAGTGTCGAGATGGTCCGTTTCAAAATAATATCAATTTCATCCGGGTAGTTCATTTCTTGCTTGTGTTGTTCGTATTCATCTTCATCAAGTAGTGTAAACGATTGATCCGGAAATACTTTCATGTCGAGATCGTAATCGATGTACTTCAGCATTTTATCTTCGTAGACAAATGGTGAACTCAAATTGATGTAGTAATACACCCCATCTTCACGGAGCATACAAATAATATTGAACCAGTATTCTGCGTGGTAGTAACAAATTGAAGGTTCACGGGTCACCCATGTTCGACCATCCGATTCCGTTACCAGCGTGCGATCGTTGGCAGCAATAATGATATTTTTTGTTCCCTTTAATACCATCGTCTCGTGCCACACCCGGTGAATACTGCCGTTATGTTTGTAGCTGTGAATCTGGATCATTTCTCCTTCCAACGGAATTGTCATGATGTAGTCACCCTTTTCAAACGACGAAATTAAGCGATGTTTGTATTCGATATTTTCACATTATAACAATAGTAGAAGGAAAAAAGTAGTATTATCCTCTTATTTATAAGCCTGTCGGAGATTCCACATCTTCTGAATAGGTACTGGAAGCGGAAGCTTTGCTAGTTCTTCTTCCGTTACCCAAACACCCACTTCAGCTTTTTGGTCATCTACTTCCGCTTTGCCAGCATACACATTGACGGTCCATTTCAAGTGGCTAAACACATGCGTTACTTCCCCAACAGATTCCGTTTCACTCCATGCGATGCCGTAGCGAGTGTTCCATTCAGTGTCTTCTAATTCAATCAACGGGAATTGCCACATTTTCGCGAGCAACCCCTCGCCTCGTTGTTCCACAAGCCATTTGCCGTCCGCACGTTGAAGCACATACCCGTTGTATTGAACGGACTTTGATTTGATCTTCTTCGTTTTGATAGGAAGGATGGTCTCTTTGCCTTCTGCGAAAGCTTGACACGCCTCTCTCACTGGACAAAGCAGGCACTTCGGTTTTTGTGGTGTACAGATGACAGCACCGAGTTCCATCAGGCCTTGATTGAAGGAAGACGGGTCGTCCGGACTAATAATGTCCATGACCAGATGTTCAAACAGTTTGCGGGTTTTCGCTTGGGCGATGTCGTTTTCTAGCGCATATAGTCTCGACAATACACGCATCACATTGCCATCCACGGCATGCTCTGGCACACCATAGGCAATGCTCAACACGGCACCCGCTGTATACGGCCCGATACCTTTAATCGTAGAGATCTCTTCACGGGACTTTGGAATTTCTGCACCGTACCGCTCGATGACCTCTCTCACACCAGCTTGCAAATTACGCGCTCTTGAATAATAGCCTAACCCTTCCCATAGCTTTAACAAATGGTCTTCTTCTGCTGCTGCTAAGTCCTTCATCGTAGGAAAGGCTTTTGTGAATCTCTCGTAATAAGGAATGACTGTATCGACACGCGTCTGTTGGAGCATCACCTCGGAAATCCAGATGTGGTAGGGGTCGGACGTGCGTCGCCACGGCAGGTCTCTCTTTTCTTCTTGATACCAAGCGATTAAATGTTCTCTGATGTATGTCGCTTTTGCGGATGGTTCCAATTCGTTTCGTCTCCTTTGATTAGCGTTTTCGTGAAACGGGTAAAGTGATTGTGCTGGGATTTTCGTTCATTATCCTATATTCTATTATCACAATCTATACGATCAAGGAGGGGAATGTTGCATGGATACGGGTACACACATCGTCATGGGTATTGCTTTAGGCGGCCTCGCAGCTATAGATCCTGTCGTTGCCAACCACTCCGTGACGGCTACCGCTGTATTAGCAGGTACAATCATCGGTTCCCAGGCTCCTGATATTGATACGGTGCTGAAACTTCGTAACAATGCTGTCTATATTCGACATCATCGCGGCGCGACTCACTCCATTCCCGCTGTCGTGACGTGGCCACTACTGATTACACTCGGCCTCAACTTTATATTTCCAAGTGCCGACATATTACACCTTTGGTTATGGACATTTCTTGCTGTATTCCTGCATGTTTTTGTGGATATCTTTAACTCTTACGGAACGCAGGCACTCCGACCGATTTCGAATAAATGGGTGGCACTTGGCGTCATCAATACATTTGATCCCATTATCTTTGGGATTCACGTCATCGGGCTTTTGCTATGGGCTCTCGGAGCAAATCCAGTACCTACGTTTTTAGTCATGTACGCCATTCTTGTGGTGTATTACATCGTCCGTTTCCAAGTGCAACATGCCGTGCGACATGCGGTGAAGCTAAAAATCCCTAAAGCGGAACGGATTATTATCGCACCAACGATGCGCTTTTATCAGTGGCGAATTGCCGCGATTGATGGCGACCATTACTATGTCGGCCGTGCGTATGGTCGAAACGTGACTATCTATGACAAATTTGAGCGCCAGCCACTTCCGAAAAATGAGTTTGTGCAAGCCGCACTAAAAGACAAAAACATCGATGCATTCTTATCGTTTTCTCCAATTTACCGCTGGGAGATTACGGAACATAATCACATTACCGAAGTCCGCTTCATCGACCTTCGCTACCGCAGTAACGATTACTACCCATTTGTTGCGGTCGCTCACTTAAACGATGATCTCGAAATCATCAATTCGTATACTGGTTGGATCTTCAGCGAAGACAAACTTCATAAAAAACTCGATTTTACCATCGACTGATTCGTAAAAAATAACCTCTAGCTATCTGCTAGAGGTTATTTTATCATATGGGTCACCTAGTCGATGAGTAATTTTACTTGTCTGTGTGGATGCTTTCTTTCGTTAATTTCATAATTTATTTTACAGGTTCTAATAGTGCAATCGGAAGTGCTTCTTCAAAATAGTCTCCGCCGAGACGATGACCCCAAGCAAAGCGCCCTTTTAAATAGTCGACTTTAAAGTAAACACCCGGGTCTCCTAAAATTTTGTACAACTCTCCAGGCACGATCGTCTTTGGATCGATTAGATACGACTGGGCCATCGTCGCTTTTCGTTCGTAGACGGCGAACTCGTTGACGATGCCGAGCTGTTCGGCTTTGCGTGCTTTTTCTTTTAAGTTGGCAATCTCTTGCCGCAATTCTTCCGGTGTCATTTGGCTATATTTTTTATCCATCTTCTTGCTCCTTTTGATCAATAAATGCATCAATTATGTCGAGAGGAAATCCTTTTCCGTATAATTGCTGCTTCACTTTCTGTCTGCGCTCGCGTCCTTTGTATTTCGTCTGGAACTTCCGCCACGCCTTTTCTCCTTGATCCGCCAGCTTTTGATCCCAGTCCTCGACTTCAAACTCATCATCGAACTGTGCAATCACTTGTTTGCTGATGGCAAAAGAAAAGCCTTTCCGGGCGAGCATGTCTTGGATTTTCCGCTTCTGTTGTGAGGGAGTCAGTCTGCTTCCTGTGCGCATCACTTTATCCGCGAGTCCTTTGGCAATCTCGAGCTGCTCCCCTTCTGAATAGGCTTCCAGCACCGTTTGTTGAGTCTCTTCAGCAATACCCTTTTTCTTGAGCGACTGTTTGATAGCAGTCGGCCCTTTCTTAGAAGAACGCTTTTCTGTCGAGACCAGTGCTTTTGAAAACTCTTCATCGTTTAAGTAGTTGTATTCTAGTAATTTACGGATGGCTTCAATTGCCACCGCTTCGCCAAACCCATTTTCAAGCAACTTGTTCTTCACTTCTTGCTCGCTGCGCATCCGGTAGCTGAGATAATTTAACGCGCTAGAGAAGGCCTTCCGAACCTCATCCTCATAAATCAAATCATCCATATCAAAATTCTCAAGCACTTTTCCTTTGGTCAACTGGTGCTTGATCAATACACTTTCATCCACACTGAAAGCATAGCTTTCATCTAAATAGATATTGTAGCGTTCGACATTTTTCTTCTGTCGTGTGATTTTTGTGATCACTGGCAAAGCACATCAGCTCCCAGGGTTCAGATTCTGTGTATTCGGGTACTCTCTATAGTATCATACGAAGAAAAGGAGGTCATTTTATGAAGATTGCCATTACAGGTGGCACGGGTTTTGTTGGCAAAGAACTAACGAATCTTTTACTTTCTGAAGGCCACCACGTGTACATTTTGACACGTTCCGATAAAAAAAGTGACAGTTCCATCACCTATGTTTCCTGGTTGAATAAAGGAGCGAAGCCGGAAGACCAGCTCCAAGGCATCGATGCTATCATTAACCTCGCAGGTACATCCATTAATGAAGGACGTTGGACAGCTGAGCAAAAAAAGAAAATCTATCAAAGTCGCATGGATGCTACAAACGAAGTACTACGTATCATCGAAGCTCTTCCGCAAAAACCGAGTGTTCTGGTCAATGCGTCTGCAGTCGGAATATATCCGACGTCAAAACACAAGACGTATACGGAAGACTCTCCGGAACGCGCCGATAACTTCCTCGCCAAAACAGTAGAAGACTGGGAAGCAACAGCAAAACAAGCCGAGCAGTTTGATGTACGTGTGGCATATGGTCGTTTCGGCGTTATTCTCGGGAAAGAAGAAGGTGCTCTTCCACTTATGGCACTTCCGTACAAGCTATTTGTCGGCGGAAAAGTCGGTACCGGGAAACAGTGGCTCTCTTGGGTGCATGTGAAAGACGTTGTACGCGCGCTCTACTTTGCCATCACAACTGAAAAATTACAAGGACCGTTCAACGTGACAGCTCCGCGGCCCTTGCGTAATGACGAGTTCGGTCGCACGCTTGGGGAAGTCCTGCATCGTCCGCATGCCATTCCGGCACCAAGCTTTGCTTTAAAAGCCGTTCTTGGAGAAAAGAGCCAACTGGTGCTTGAAGGGCAACAAGTGCTTCCACAAGTGCTTTTGCAGCACGGTTTCCATTTTGAATTTCCCACGGCAAAAGAAGCATTGAACCACTTATATGGATAAAACTTATCATCTCGCACATCCTTTTTAAAAAAGGATGTGTTTTTTTGCGAACCCTTCATTTACTTGGCATTACCCTTTTACTCAGTGTCAGTCTGCTTTCCTGGCAGTGGGTATCCGCCGCCTCAGATAGCTATTCGTTTGGATTGAAACGGGCCACGAACGAAGAACCTCCAGAAATCGGAGCAAAACTCGAATCAGTGCTCGCAAAACACGATGCCCTCCTCCGGGATACAAGTGGAGCGAAAACGATTTATCTGACCTTTGATAATGGCTATGAAAACGGACAAACGACGGCCATACTCGACACGCTTAAAAAAGAAAACATTCAAGCAACATTTTTTCTCACTGGGCATTATTTAAAGAGTGCACCAGACTTCGTCAAACGGATGATTGCAGATGGGCATACTATTGGTAACCACACCTATTCTCATCCGAATATGGCAACCCTCTCTGAAAAAGAATTAACTACGGAACTTCGACGTTTTGATGAAGAACTGAACAAGCTGACAGGGATTTCACGAACCACGATCGTCCGCCCACCAGAAGGTATCTTTTCAGAACGCTCCCTACGAGTGGCGAACCAACTCGGGTATCAGCATATTTTCTGGACGATGGCCATTGTGGATTGGCACGAGGACCGCGTGCGCGGGAAAGAAGTGGTCACGAAAGAGCTCGTTAATCAATTGCACCCAGGGGCAATTGTATTGTTGCATACAGTAAGTGCGGACAATTCCCAGGCTCTTCCGGATTTTATCGCCCAAGCACGAGCGAAAGGCTATGAGTTCGCTGATTTAGAAGAATTGCGCAAACAGTCCGTGAATACTCCCTTCCCTTTCCAATGACTTCCTTCCTCCTGTATAATGGGAGCATACTATGAAGGACGTGAGTAACCATGAGTGAAGGTGTAACTATTAAAGTGGGCCAAGAATTCCCACTGACCATTAAACGATTAGGAATTAACGGAGAAGGCGTTGGATTTTTCAAACGCCACGTCGTCTTCGTTCCAGGCGCTCTACCTGGAGAAGTTATAACAGCGCACGTCACGGAAGTGAAACGCAAATTCGCCACCGCTTCTATTAAGACAATTCGGGAAGCTTCGGAAGACCGCGTAACCCCTCCCTGCCCAATCTATGAAGAGTGTGGCGGTTGCCAACTTCAACATATGACGTATGCGAGACAACTTATTGAGAAACGAGACATTGTCGTCCAAGCTCTCGAACGCTACACCCCGGAATTAGATGTTGACCTTGTCAAACAAACGATTGGCATGGAAAACCCATGGCACTACCGCAACAAAAATCAGTTTCAAGTGCGCAAACGCAGTGGCCGCGTATTAGCTGGTCTATTCGCAGCAGGTTCAAATTTCTTAGTGAATATTGATGAATGCATAGTTCAGCAACCAGAGACTACGAAAATCACGAACCAAATCAAAGCGTTCATTGAAGAAAAAGGCATTCCTGTCTATGACGAACGTGACCCACAAGGAATCATTCGTTCAATCGTGGTCCGCCGCGGTATGGAGACCGGTCAAATTCAAGTAACAATAATCACCACTCGCAAGAAATTCCCATATAAAGAAGAACTGACGCAAGCCATTACCCAAATGGACAAGAACATTGTGTCTATCAGTCAGAACATTAACGCAGACCGGACGAGTTTGATTTTTGGTGAGCAGACGTTCAATTTATGGGGTAAAGAGACGATGGTCGAGAAACTTGACGGACTGGTGTTTGACTTGTCTGCTCGTGCGTTCTTCCAGTTGAATCCGGTGCAGACGGTTCATTTGTACAATGAAATCAAAAAAGCAGCGAAGCTAACCGGTACCGAAAATGTCATCGATGCGTATTGTGGCGTTGGCACCATTGGACTGTGGCTAGCGGACGACGCGAAAGAAGTGCGTGGAATGGATATTGTCCCTGAAGCGATTTCAGACGCAAAGAAAAATGCCGCGCACAATCAAAAGAAAAATACACTTTTCGCTGTAGGGACTCCTGAAGAAATGGCCGTAAAGTGGAAAAAAGAAGGTTTTGAGGCCGACGTGTTGACGGCGGATCCCCCACGTACGGGCCTTGACCCGGAACTGATGGACCTTGTGATGCGTACAAAACCGAAACGTTTTGTCTACACCTCGTGTAACCCATCTACACTTGCGAAGGATCTTCAAGAACTGACGAAAAAGTACGATGTCTTGTCCATCCAACCAGTAGATATGTTCCCGCAAACAGCACAAATTGAGTGTGTCGTGGAACTCGTTTTAAAGTGATTTAAGTGCCGGCTCATCTTGGGATGAGCCGGTTTTTCTATGTCTCGGTTGTTGTGTGTCAATGAATATTGCGCACTTCAAATAGATGAATTTCTGGCCTGGTTGATGGCGCAGTCCAAATAGATGGATTTCTACTCCAAGTGGCGGCGCACTCCAGTCGGGCAAATATTCGCACTAGCTGGGGCATTTGACGCACCAGTCGAGTCATTTTTCGCACCAATCACCCCCTCCCGCACTAGTTGACTTGATATTCGCACTAGTTGAGGCATTTGCCGCACCAGTTGAGTGATTTTTCGCACCAGTCACCCCCTCCCGCACTAGTTGACTTGATATTCGCATTAGCTGAGGCATTTGCCGCACCAGTTGAGTCATTTTTCGCACCAGTCACCACGTTCCGCACTAGTTGACTCTTCCCTACAGTTAATCCAATCCTATAGATATAGATAGTTAACCAGTTATTTCCCACAACAAAACCCGGCTCATCCCACATGAGCCGGGTCTTGTTGAGGTCGATATAGGGCAATCGAGATGCAAATGACCAGCAGTAGTGCTGAGACCATCCATAGAAAACTGATTCCCGAACTAAATTGCAAAAAAAGGCCTCCAAAAAACGGCCCCGTCAGAGATCCCATACTGAAGGCAATCCCGCATAGCAAGTTCCCTGTCGGCAGCAGCGACTTTGGCGTCAAGTCAGTCATATACGCAATGCCAAGAGAGAACATTGAGCCGACAAATAAACCGGCAATAAAGAAGGAGATGACGAGTGCCCATACAAATTGTTCAAACAGTCCACCCACAAAGAACGCGGTCGCTCCGCCGGCAAGTAAGATGATTAGCATCGGCTTTCGGCCAAACCGATCGCTGAGCATCCCGAGGGGCAGTTGTGACACGACTCCCCCAATTGAAAACGCAGCTAAGATTACCGACACGCTGGCCACCGGAATATCTTGCCGCAAGCTATACACTGGGAAAATAGCGTGGAGACTTGATTCCAAAAATCCATAGCTCAGAGGTGGTAAAAAGGCTGCCCACGCAATAAGGAATGCCGTTCGGAATCTTCGGGCAGACGACGTTTGCTGCGAAGCAAATCCTTCCGGAAAGTCGTTTGATAAGAAAAATACAAATGACCATGCAATGAGACAAAGTACGGACGACAAAATAAATGGCAGTCCTTCTGATATGTTGACGAGCGGCACAAATAATGGCCCGATTGCAAAGCCAAGTCCGAAGGATAACCCATAAAGCGCAATATTCTTTCCGAGCCTGTCTTTAGGTGAGGTGCTCGTGATCCACGTTTGCGTCGAGAAGTGCAGCGCGTGATCACCGATTCCAATCGCGAGTCGTAAGAAGAACCAAAACAGCACACTTTTCCAAAGAGGGAAGAGCGCGAGTGAGATAATAACAAGGAGGCCACCCACTAAGATTATTGGCTTATACCCCCACCTTCTAAGTGGCGCTTCCATAAACGGACTGACGAGAAGTGTTCCTATATATAGACCTGTTGCACTGAGTCCGTTCAATGTCGCACTCAAGCCATCCTGTTCAAAGATGATGGAAATGAGCGGCAACAACATCCCCTGTGAAAATCCGGAAATAGAGACAATCAACACGAGGATAAAAAATCGTTGTTTATCGGTAATCTGTCGTTTCATGATGCATTCTCTTCTTTCTATTAACAGTTCCTATAGTCTAGCAGAGATAATGCCTTCTGAATAGACAACACAAAAAGGCTCGAGCAGTCTGCATCACTGTTCGAGCCTTTTATACGTCTTCTTTACCTTCTCTTGTTTTCATAATTGCATTTACGGCTACTATTCCAGCCGGTGAAATGTCTGAACCGCCTCCTTACGTGTTGGTTTTCGACAGGTTCACTACGGCCTCCTTCCTAGTAGAGATTATGATTACTTTAACACATTGTTTTATTATTGTAAATATTCTAAATACATAATTTATTAATTTCGTTCGTTGGTCCTATCTTTTCCCCGCAGAATCGGGTATAGTAAAAATGCTGAAGGAGGTGCCTCTCATGGGCAATCACGTAACGAATCCAGAACAGCAAGTCATCTACTTAAAAGAGCGCCTAAACATGTTTTTAGAAGTGCTTGACTCAATCGAACCTGAATCAACTAAAGTCGAAGATATTGACCGCCTTATTGAAATGATGGATGATCTTGAACAGAAAATGGACCAGTTCAAAAAAACGAAAGAGTAGCCTAGCTGCTCTTTTTTTCATGTGTTCAGAAGAGTATACTTAGACTAGTACTTAATTAAAGGAGCCATCAGCATGTACATAGAAGCGTTAGAAAAAAGTATTTATGAACTGATTACAGAAACCAGCACGAACTTACCAAAAGATGTACGCCGCGCCATTGCGAAAGCAAAAAAAGCGGAGAATGCAGGAACACGTGCAGCCATGAGTTTAGACACCATCGCGAACAATATTCAAATGGCAGATGATAACGTCTCCCCTATTTGCCAAGACACTGGTCTGCCAACATTTAAAATTAAGACACCTATCGGCGTGAATCAATTAGAAATCAAAGCAGCAATCAAGCGTGCAATTGCTCAAGCAACGAAAGACGCTAAGCTTCGTCCGAACTCAGTGGATTCTATCACAGGAGAAAACAGTGGTGACAATTTAGGTGACGGCGTTCCTGTCATGAAATTTGAACAATGGGAACAAGACCATATCGAAATGAAGCTCATCTTAAAAGGCGGCGGCTGTGAGAACAAAAACATTCAGTATAGCTTGCCAACGGAACTTGAAGGCTTAGGACGTGCGGGACGAGACCTAGACGGTATTCGTAAGTGTATCCTCCACTCGGTTTATCAAGCCCAAGGTCAAGGGTGCTCCGCCGGATTTATCGGTGTGGGAATTGGAGGGGACCGCTCTTCTGGGTACGACCTCGCGAAAGAACAACTCTTCCGTTCCGTAGAAGATGTAAATCCAAATCAGGAACTTGCAAAACTGGAAGACTACATTGTGGAAAAAGCGAATACACTAGGAATCGGCACGATGGGCTTCGGCGGCGAAGCCACGTTACTCGGATGTAAAATTGGTGTTATGCACCGCATCCCTGCTAGTTTCTACGTGTCTGTTGCCTATAACTGTTGGGCATACCGTCGTATGGCTATTGATATTTCACCAGCAACTGGCGAAATCAATAATTGGCATTATCAAGACGGGGAAAAGATTGAATTTAAACAACAAGAGACAATAGATGAAGAAGTAAAAGAAGTCGTTCGTTTAGAAGCACCAATTACAGAAGAAAAAGTTCGCTCTTTAAAAGTCGGTGACGTGGTATCGATTTCCGGTCGTATGTACACGGGGCGCGATGCGATTCACCACCATTTAATGAGCCACGATGCTCCTGTTGATTTAGATGGACAGATCATCTATCACTGTGGTCCGGTTATGCAAAAAGACACAGAGGGCAACTGGCATGTACGTGCAGCAGGCCCTACGACGTCCATACGAGAGGAGCCTTACCAAGGGGATATTATGAAGAAGTTTGGTATTCGTGCTGTCATCGGTAAAGGCGGTATGGGACCGAAGACGCTTGCTGCGTTGAATGAACATGGCGGTGTCTACCTCAATGCAATTGGTGGAGCGGCACAATACTACGCCGACTGCATTAAAGGTGTAGACGGTGTGGACCTTATGGAATTTGGAATTCCAGAAGCGATGTGGCATCTTCGTGTGGAAGATTTTACGGCAGTCGTCACCATGGATTCGCACGGAAATAGTCTACATGCCGATGTTGACAAGTCTTCTTTAGAAAAATTAGCACTTCATAAAGAACGCGTATTTTAACTCATTGAAGGGGTTTCTTTTTAGAAATCCCTTTTGTTGCATTTTCTCTTATTTATAATTATTATAAAGTAATAATTAATATAAGGAGAGATGTCAATGCACTTCTTCCGTGAACGCATCCAACCCCATATCGAATTAATTTCTGCACTTTTTTCCGGGGTGTTAATCGTAATCGCCTGGCTTGTAAATCGAGACGGGGAATCTACCCTTTCTATTTCACTTTATCTTCTTGCTTTTGTAATAGGGGGATATGCAAAAGCAAAAGAAGGAATTGAAACAACGTTTAAAGAGAAAAAACTGAATGTGGAACTTTTGATGATTCTCGCGGCCATAGGTTCCTCTATCATTGGATATTGGACTGAAGGTGCCATCCTCATTTTCATTTTCGCATTGAGCGGTGCACTTGAAACCTATTCCATGAACAAGTCTCGACAAGAAATTGCTTCATTGATTGAACTTCAACCGGATCAAGCCTGGAAACTGGATGCGTCCGGAACTGCTCAACTTTTACCTGTTGATGAGTTAAAAATTGGTGACATGATCTTAATTAAACCAGGTGAACGGATTCCTGCAGATGCTGTCATTATCGAAGGAAGCTCCTCGATTGATGAATCTGCCTTGTCTGGTGAACCGATTCCCGTACAAAAACAAATCGAAGATGACGTCTTTTCTGGAACGGTTAACGGCAATGGTGTATTGAAAGCACGTGTGCGTAAAGAAAATGCTGATTCTCTCTTCCAAAAAATTATTGTCCTTGTAAAAGCGGCACAAGAGGAAAAATCAGAATCTCAACAGTTCATTGAAAGGTTTGAAGGTGGTTATGTAAAAGGCGTGCTGATCGCCGTCGCTCTTATGCTCTTCCTTCCCCACTACATTTTTGAATGGAGCTGGGAAACAACATTCTACCGAGCAATGGTCCTACTCGTTGTTGCTTCCCCTTGCGCTGTCGTTGCTTCAGTCATGCCAGCTACTCTCGCGTCCATTTCGAACGGTGCCCGGAACGGGATTTTGTTCAAAGGGGGCAATCACTTAGAAGCGCTAAGTCACTTGCAAGCCATTGCTTTTGATAAAACGGGGACTCTAACTCAAGGGAAACCGGAGGTCACAGATTTTATCGTTCGCGACCGGGTATCCCGAGAACACGTACTTTCTATTTTGGCATCGATTGAAGAAAAGTCGAACCACCCACTTGCAGTTGCCATTACAAACTATGCACGTTCTAGTGGTGGTAATGAGGCCATCGAGATGGATGTCAAAGATCTAGCAGGATTTGGGTTAGAGGGCACTTCCGGGGATGCAGTTTATCGGGTGGGAAAACCAGATTTTGTAGGTCGACAAGAAGCTCTCGACTTCCACGAGGGAATATCCATAGAACTTGCTGCGGAAGGAAAAACAGTTACTTATATCCGTGATCAAACTGGCATTCTTGCATTGATTGCTTTAAAGGATCAAATCCGACAAGAAGCCATGACAACCATTTCTCAACTCAAGTCTCTTGGCGTTATAACAATTATGTTAACGGGAGACAACGAAAAGACCGCTGCCAAAATTGCGAAAGAAGCAGGAATTGATCAGTATGTAGCAGAGTGTCTACCTGAGACGAAAGTAGATCATTTAAAAAAGCTGAAAACGGAATATACAGCAGTCGGAATGGTAGGAGATGGAATTAATGATGCCCCAGCGCTTGCTACCGCAACGACAGGTTTTGCTATGGGTGATGGGACGGATGTAGCCCTAGAAACAGCGGATGTCGTGTTAATGAAAAATGAGTTAACAAAAGTAGCATACGCCATTCAACTTTCGAAAAAAATGCAGCGAATCGTGAAACAAAATATTGCATTTTCACTTACCGTAATTGCCCTTTTGATCTTCTCCAATTTCTTGCAAATTGTGAACCTACCCCTTGGTGTCATTGGCCATGAAGGTTCTACTATTCTTGTCATTCTGAATGGATTGCGTATGCTGAAAACGTTAAAAGCAGGATGAGTAAAAACTCATCCTGCTTCTTTTGCTTGTAGTCGCATTTTCCGTTCTTGCATCACGGCATTTATCTGTCCACCAATCATAAGAATGGTTCCAGAAAAATAAAGCCACACCATTAAGATAATCATTGTCCCAAGGCTACCGTATGTAGCAGTGTAATTGGCAAAATTACTTACATAGAATGAGAATGCTAGAGAGACAATAATCCAACCGAGAGTTGCAAAAAGTCCTCCTGGAATCACACTCTTCAGATAGAGTTTTTGATTAGGAACTATCCAATACAGAGCTGTTAGCACTACGAATATGATCAGAGGCGGTATCGTAAATCGAATACTATTCCAGATAAGAAGAAATACTTCATCCAGTCCTAAGAACGAGAATAAAAATACTCCGATTTGCGCACCAAATATAGGAAGAAGCAATGCTATTACAAACAATCCAATAATTAATATGGTAAACACGACTGAAAGTCCACGAACGATAAAGAATGGCCGAGTCTCTTCTAAATCATACGATTTATTTAAAGATTTCATGATGGCATTTACCCCATTAGAAGCTGACCAAATGGTACCGAGTAAACCGAGTGACAATAATCCACCATTCCTATTTTGTAAGACTTCGGTCAACGTCCCTTCTATCAATCCATACACATCAGCAGGTGCATAGTTTCTCAAAAACTGAAAGAGTTGATCTTGCGGTAAGTTAAGATACGGTAACAGAGTCACCATAAAAATTAGTAATGGAAAAAGAGACAATAAAAAGAAAAACGCAAGCTGAGCACCAAGAGCTGTCACATCTGATTTTTTTATATGCTGAAGTAAGTCTTGGAAAAAACCTTTCCAGGTTGTCGGATCATACGTCTCGGTCGTTTTCTCCTCTTTATTCTTTCCAAATCTCATAAACGTTAATTTCTCTTTCCATGAAGCTGCTTTCTTTGAGTCTTGTTGTTCGTTATTTTTTGGAGTTTCCTCCATTTGCTTCACATCCTCATCACTTAGCCATTCTTTTTTTCTGCTTCACCATACTTTTCTGCATATTCAGGAGTCTGTTGTTGCATATGAGGGTCGTGAGAAACCTCATCTGCTTGCAATGATTCATTAGATGCCTCTGAAATAATTTCTTTGTATTCTTCTTTTGATGTGCTAAAAGTGTTTTTTGTTTCAGATAATAATGTTTGCACTTGAGGAGCGATTTGCTTTACTTCATTTACTTGAGTCGTCAGGTATTGAGCATCCGAAGCTAATTTTTCATATAACGATTTATAATGATTGATTTTCGTCTCAAGGTCATGCTTCAATACTTCCCGATTGTTATTATAGTATTTCGCTTTTTCACTCGCAGTTCGTGCTCGATTTTTCATCACATCACGAGTTTGACGATCCAGTAAACTGATAAGTGCTCCTGCTAGAGCTCCATATAATAACCCTTTAGAAAATTTGCTTTGTGACATATAAAACGCCTCCATTTATGATTTTTTGATTGAATATAGTCTATTATACCCTTAGAGATTTTCATTGAAACGAACCAATTTAAAAAATTGTCTTGACTAAGGTGCAGAATTTTATGAATATTAATGATATATAAGTCATTAATTGATAAGGAGGATCGTTTTTTTATAGTTCGTAAGAGATAATCAAAGGGGGATTTACATATGGACACACTTTATAAAGTACTTGGTGCGCTATCCGACGTGGTTTGGGGACCACCACTACTTATCTTGATTGTTGGTACAGGTATTTACTTAACGTTTCGTTTAGGTCTTGTTCAAATTCTAATGTTACCTGCTGCACTCAAGCAAACCTTTTCAAAAAAGCACGATAAAAATGCAGAGGGCGATATTTCTCAGTTCCAGGCATTGACCACTGCATTAGCTGCCACAGTCGGTACCGGAAATATCGTTGGGGTTGCAACGGCCATTGTCCTTGGAGGACCTGGAGCGGTCTTCTGGATGTGGCTATCTGCTGTCTTCGGAATGGCAACAAAGTATGGAGAAGCAGTCCTTGCAGTCAAATATCGTGTGAAAGACGCAAACGGCGAAATGGCCGGCGGACCGATGTACTACTTAGAACACGGTCTGAAGCAAAAATGGTTAGCTGTCTTGTTCGCGATTTTCGGAGCTCTTGCTGCGTTTGGTATCGGGAATGGAACACAATCGAACTCTGTTGCAAACGTGGTCCATGATACGTTTGGAATTGCTAACTGGATTACTGGTTTAGTTCTGATGATTTTTGCAGCACTTGTCATAATTGGTGGAATTAAATCCATCGGTAAAGTAACAGCTGTCTTTGTTCCAATCATGGCAATTTTCTACGTATTTGGTGGGCTCCTCGTAATGATTCTAAACATCACTGAAGTACCTGGAGCAATTATGACAATTTTAGAAATGGCCTTCTCAACCGAAGCTGCTGCAGGTGGTGCAATCGGTGCCGCTATCCGTTACGGGGTTGCTCGTGGAGTGTTCTCTAATGAAGCAGGTCTTGGTTCTGCTCCAATCGCTGCTGCTGCTGCAAAGACGGATCTTGCAGGTCGTCAAGGTCTTATTTCAATGACACAGGTGTTCTTTGACACAATCATCATCTGTTCTATTACAGGTATCACCATCGTTATGTCTGGTCTTTATACAACAACCGATTCACAAGGTGCAGGTACCTTAACTTCTAATGCATTTGGTCACTTCTTAGGTGATATCGGTCCAATCATCGTTGCAATTGGTTTAGTTTTCTTCGCTTCTTCTACCATCCTTGGGTGGGCGTATTACGGTGAGAAGTGTTTCCAATACCTATTTAAAAACCCGTCCCTATTGATTGTTTACCGTGTACTATTCATCGCAATGGTGTTCGTCGGATCAGTTATTTCTCTAGACCTTATCTGGACGTTCTCTGATGTAGCGAATGGTATGATGGCAATTCCGAACTTAATCGGTCTTCTGGGCTTATCCGGAGTCATTGCTCTTGAGACGAAGAAGATTCGTGAAAAGTTAAAAGAAGAAAAAGCGCAAGCATAGTCTATTGACAAGAGGAATCCAGCGTGGAATGATAGATGGATGACAGTGAAAGGCGGTACAGCTATGGATCTATCCCAACCATCGAAAGAAAATATTCGTTTCATGATTGAAGCTATCAAAGATAAGTTACGTATGGTCAATGTAGATGCGATGAAAGCAGATGACTTTACAGCATCCGAATACGAAGATCTATGTTACTTATATGAAATGGTTTCAAAACGCGATTCCTTCAGTCCAAGTGAAATGCAAGCTATTGCTTCTGAACTCGGAAATTTACGAAATTAAAACGGTGTTCCCCACGGGGAGCACCGTTTTTCATTAGTTAGCTGCGTAAGCCTTTGCGATTTGTGCACCAACTTTTGCATTGTTCATCACAAGCGCAATGTTAGCTTCGAGTGACTTACCATCTGTCAGTTCTTTCACTTTACCGAGTAAGAATGGTGTGACATCTTTCCCTTTGATTCCATTGTCGCTTGCTTCTTGTAACGCTTTTTCAATGATGGCTGAAATTTCTTTTTCATCGAGTGACGATTCTGCAGGAATAGGATTGGCAATCACTGCTCCTCCGTTTAATCCAAGCTCCCATTTTACTTTCAGCATATCTGCCACTTCTTCCGGAGAATCAACGCGGAAGTTTGAAGCAAATTGACTCGTAGCCGAATAGAACGCAGGGAACGCATCTGTACCGTACCCGACAACTGGAACCCCTTTTGTTTCTAGATATTCAAGTGTCAATCCAATATCTAAAATTGATTTCGCCCCTGCACAAATGACAGCTACATTGGTCTGAGAGAGTTCCTCTAAATCTGCTGAGATATCCATTGTCGTTTCCGCTCCGCGGTGTACACCACCGATTCCACCTGTGACAAAGATAGAAATTCCGGCAAGCTCGGCACAGATCATCGTAGTCGCTACAGTTGTCGCCCCAATTTCTTTTGCAGAGAGAACATACGCTAAATCACGACGAGATGTTTTACGTACATTTTGGCTTGTCGCAAGCAGCTCGAGATCCTCATTTGTTAAGCCGATTTTAATCCGTCCATCCATAAGCGCGATTGTTGCTGGTACTGCTCCATTTTCACGAATGACTTCTTCTACTTCTTTTGCCATCTTCACGTTTTCTGGATAAGGCATCCCGTGTGAGATGATTGTTGACTCTAAGGCAACTACAGGTTTTCCGCTTTCTAATGCTTCTTTGACCTCAGGTGTATAGTCTAATAAATGTTTCATTTATAGTCCTCCATTTCTTTTTCTAACAATTCTTTAGTTAATTCGGTTCGAACTGTGTATGTGGATTCTAATGTTTTCGTTGCATTCACAATTCCTGCAAACACGGATGCCTTGGAACTTTTTCCTTCTAACCACTGATGCAGAAGTGCTGCTACAAATGAATCTCCTGCTCCTGTAACATCTCGAATCACATCGGGTTCAATCGCATTTATGTGAGCCATGTGATTCTCTTCACTCATCGTGACCCCGTCTGATCCATTTGTGATGACCACGAATTGTGCTCCTTTGTTATGAAGAAGCTGGTGAGCTTTCTCAAGTTCTTCTGCACTAGCAATTGTTTGCCCCGTTATCATCTCTGCTTCTCCTTGGTTACAGATCATCCAAGTGACCCCTTCTAATGAGTCTGGTAAGTTTTGCATTTTGGGACCTGAAACAGGCACTATAGCAGTTGGTATATTGTACGTTTTGGCAGTAGTCAAAATAGCTTTAACCGTTTCTTTTGCTAAGTTTAAGTCCACTACCACCAAGGTCGCAGATTTGAATAATTTCTCATGTGTCAGTACCCATTCCGGAGTCAGATGTTGATAAATCTCCATGTCTGCAAAAGCGACTTGCATCTCCCCTTCTGCATCGATGACAGCTGTATACGTCCCTGTTCGCTCTTGATCCAGATTTCGAATGTGTTGAAGGTCTGCCCATTCATTCGTCTGCTCTCTCAGAAACTCCCATTCCATGTCTTGACCCGCTACACTCATCAATTTCACCTCATGGCCAAGTCTGCCCAAGTTTTCAGCTACATTTCGAGCAACGCCTCCCACAGTTTGGTAGCTCGTGACAGGATTAGATGTTTGATACATCAACTGACCTTTGACGACCATCTTCCTATCAACATTCATTCCACCAAAAACAAGCACAGGGTTTGCCTCGGCTACTATATAAGCTCGGCCTTTAATTTTCCCCGATTTCACAAGACCTGAAATAAGATTAGCAATGGACGGTCTAGAAAGTTGAAGAGCCTCTGCAATCTCTTGTTGACTTGCATACGGGTTCTTTCTCAATAATTCTAACAGTTCATGTTCTTTGCTCGACATTTTCTCACCACTCTTTAAACATTTGTTTATATAATAAACTATTGTTTAAATTAAAGCAATCAATTACAATTCGCCTTCCGTTGCTTTTATCGAATAATTCCTGCTATTCTAATAAAGTACGAATATAAAGGAGGAAAAGACCGTGTCATCTTTTGAACAAAAATTAGAAAAATATGCAGCCCTTGCTGTTGAAATAGGTGTCAATATTCAACCAGGCCAATATCTATATATAGCTGCATCCACAGATACACTTGAATTTACTCGCGCAGTGACGAAGAAAGCATACGAAGTAGGTGCGAAGCAAGTTTTCGTCGATATCGTAGACGACCAGATCTCTCGCCTACGCTATGAGCATGCACCAGAGGATTCATTCGATTTCTTCCCAGAGTGGAAAGTGATGGAACGGGAACAACTCGCTGAACAAGGCGCAGCGTTTATGAACATCGTGTCTCAAAGTCCTGATTTGATGAAAGGGATTGATTCCACACGTATTGCAACGTTCCAAAAAACCGCTGGTAAAGCGTTGTCGAAATACCGACAGTATGTCCAGTCAGATAAGATCAGCTGGACAGTCATCGCGGCTCCGTCCAAAGGATGGGCGGCGAAAGTGTTCCCGGACGCACCAAAAGAACAACAAGTGGAGCTTTTATGGGAGGCCATTTTTAAAGCAGTTCGTGCGGACCTTGAAGATCCAGTGAAAGCATGGGAGGCACATGACAAAACACTTCATGAAAAAGTTGATTATTTAAATGAGAAGAAATATTCTTCCCTTCATTACACAGCTCCTGGAACAGATTTAACGATTGACCTTCCAAAAGGGCATTTATGGGCAGGAGCAAGCAGTACGAATGAAAAGGGTGAAAGCTTCATGGCGAACATGCCTACTGAAGAAGTCTTTACCGTTCCTCATAAAGATGGGGTAAGTGGATATGTCTCTAGTACAAAACCACTCAGCTATGGTGGAAACATCATCGACAACTTCAAAATAACGTTTGAAAATGGTCGTATTACGAAAGTAGAAGCTGAAGAAGGTCAAGAAGTTCTTTCCAAGTTGGTAGATACGGACGAAGGCTCTCACCGTTTAGGGGAAGTTGCCCTTGTTCCGCATGATTCACCGATTTCCAATTCAAATATTTTATTCTTTAATACATTATTTGATGAAAATGCATCCAATCACTTGGCAATCGGATCGGCTTATGCGTTTTGTTTAGAGGGTGGAAAAACGATGTCTCAAGAAGAGCTTTCAAAGCATGGTCTTAATGAGAGCATCACTCATGTAGATTTCATGATTGGTTCGGATAAAATGGACATCGACGGCATCTTAGAAGATGGCACAAAAGAACCGATTTTCCGAAACGGAAACTGGGCATTTTAATCGTTCACATTTGTGACCTACCTTTTCTCTAAAAATTAGGGTATACTACGAGTAGAATTCCAAAAGAGGTGAAAAACATGGGTATTTTTCTAGCTATAGTGTTTGGATTTCTGACGGTCATGTCAATTGCTGGTGGTACAATGATGTTTTATTTCATGACAGCAATGAACAACCATGATGCAGAGAAAATCGACCCACGTCCGCAAGAATAGGAAGAGAGCTGCTTTCGCGGCTCTTTTTTTAATTGTCTTCATATAATTTTTTATTTACATTTTCATTTCGGTAAAGTGACAAATCGTTTAAAATCTCCTTCTAATTTCATAGTTTCTATTTCCAAGCTATGCCTTCTTCCCCTCCCTTTTCCTTCACATTTGAAATATACCAATATTTAACATGTGTCAACTGCTTTATCTTCTTATATACTAGGAACGTCTTATTGTTGAGGAGGATTTTGCATGTTACAAACTATTCAAATTGGAATCGATTTAGGTACTGCGAATACACTTGTCTATTCTAGCTCCAAAGGAATTATTTTAAATGAACCTACTGTTGTAGCTATTGATAAAAAATCTGGAACTATTATCGCTTTCGGGCACGAGGCGAAGAAGATGATTGGGAAAACACCTCAATCTATTGAAATTGTTCGCCCTTTAAAAGAAGGCGTTATTGCGGATTTTGATCGCACAACGGAATTACTCAAACTAATTATGCAAAAAGCAGGTAAAAAATTGGGGACAGGCTTACGTAAGCCGACAGTTGCTATCTGTACTCCGTCTGGTGCAACTTCAGTAGAGCGTCGAGCAATTGAAGATGCAGCAAAACAAAGTGGTGCGAAAGAAGTTTACTTGGTGGAAGAACCTGTTGCAGCAGCAATCGGTTCTGACTTACCCGTCCATGAGCCAGTGGCAAGCATGATTGTTGATATTGGTGGGGGGACAACCGAAGTAGGCATCATCTCATTTGGCGGTGTCGTTGCCTCGAACACCACGAAGGCTGCCGGTGACCATATGAATGAAGCCATCATCCTGCATGTACGTAAAGAGTACAACGTATTGATTGGAGAACCGACAGCGGAAGATATTAAACACACGATTGGGCATGGTCTTGTTCCGCATGAAGCCGAACAAATGACGGTGACTGGTCGTGATGTAGTAACGGGTCTTCCGAAATCGATACAGCTTTCATCTACTGAAATTCAAGAGGTTCTTCGTGAAAGTTTAGAAACCATTTTGGAAACCATCCGTGCAACACTAGAAGTATGTCCTCCAGAACTATCAGGGGATATTGTCGATCACGGTGTCGTTTTAACAGGTGGCGGTGCCTTACTGAAGCAAATTGGCGATTGGTTAAGTACTGTCATTGACGTTCCTGTTCATATTGCTCCAGAACCATTACACGCTGTTGTCATCGGTACAGGCAAAACCGTCATGCCAAAATTTAACCGTGTAAGAGTCGCTAAATAATTCGCCAGATCCCCCCCTATCTAGTAAACTATTTATATAGGGAGGGAATTTTTAATGTCAAATCTTCATGAAATTTTAGCGTACAATGAAAAATTTGTCGGAAATAAAGAATATGAAGCGTATGCAACCACTAAGTTTCCGAATAAAAAGATGGTCATCTTATCCTGTATGGATACCCGTCTTGTCGAATTATTACCTAAATCTATGAACTTACAAAATGGTGACGTTAAAATTGTAAAGAGTGCAGGTGCCGTTATCAATCATCCGTTTGGTGGTATCATGCGTAGCCTCTTAGTAGCTGTCTATGCTTTGCAAGCTGAAGAAATCTTTGTCATTGGTCACCATGACTGTGGTATGGCATCTATTGATCCTGTTGCCATGCAACAGACAATGATTGAACGTGGAGTCGAAGCGAAAACGTTTAATATCCTTGACCATTCAGGAGTAGACGTGCATGAATGGTTAAAAGGATTTGAAAATGTGGCGACAAGCGTCCAACACAGTGTGAATATGATTAAAAATCATCCACTCGTTGTCCCGACTATCAAAGTACATGGTCTCATCATTGATCCAGCTACAGGTCGCCTTGACGTCGTACATGATGATACGAAATAAGAGCTAGTATAGATGAATAGATAATCTATCAATTTGTTGAACTTACTCTAGATATGGATTCTAGAGAAAGATCAAAAAATGGAATACCGGTTACTTCTGAATGGATTTATTCAGAAATAACCGGTATTCTTATTTATTTTCGCTTAAAATCTATCTATCGTAAGGCATTGAAGCTTTTTTAACCATCATGAGGAATCGTGTACTCCCTCATGCCTATCGGGAAGATTCTTGAACTGCCACATAAAAATTAGACACCAATCTAACTTTTATAGCTCAGTTCATTCGGGAGCTTTTTCAACGACGCGTGCGCCAATCTGATTTTGTTTGTGCTAAGAGCAAGTGATCCATCCAATTTCCATTAATGTAAAGCAACTGATTCAGATACCCTTCTTCATAGAATCCACATTTCTTGAGAACGTGAACAGACGGTTCATTGTGCGGTGAAACATACGCTTCCAAACGATTCAACTGAATTCCTGTAAAGGCATATTCCGTGACAAGTTGAATCGCTTCTTGTGCATAGCCATGGCCGATATGTTCCTGATCAACCGCATAACCAATCATCCCACTTAAAAAGGGTAGGCGTTTAATACTGTACACAGAGATGGTTCCTACTAAATCATGTGTGCCTTTTTTATAGATTCCAAAGCTATATTCCCTTTGGTCCTGCATCAATTTAATAGATTCGCGTATTTTTTCTCTTTGGACAACCGCGGTATAGTAGGACTCTCGGTGAATGGGTTCGAAGCGGCCCCAGTACTCTTTATTTCGCTTCACGAGTTCGGCAAGTTGTGCTGCATCTTCCATTCGAAATGTTTTACAGTCACAACGTGTCCCCTCTAAACGAATCACAAGCGTCTTCCTTTCTTACACGAGGCTTAAAAACTCCTCGACATCTTTGTGACAAAGGGCAATGCCCTTCGCCCAGAAATCTTTTTTCGTAATATCTTCATTTAAATGCTTTTTCGCTAAATCTTCAACTGACATAACCGCTGTATCACGAAGAAGTGCGATATATTTATCTTCAAATGCAGAACCTTCCTCTTTAGCTTTCGCATAAATCGATAAGCTAAACAAATATCCGAATGTATACGGGAAATTGTAGAACGGGACGCCTGTAATGTAAAAATGAAGTTTTGATGCCCAGAAATGAGGATGCGTGTCAGCAAGTGCACCTGCATACGCCTCTTCTTGTGCTTCCGCCATCAGTTCATTGAGACGCGTGCTAGATACGACACCTTTTTTACGCTCTTCATAGAAACGTGTTTCAAACAAGAAACGTGCGTGAATGTTCATAAAGAACGCCACACTGCGTTGAATCTTGTCTTCAAGTAGAGCTGCTTTTTCTTCTTTAGACGTAGCTTCTGCAACTGCTGCATCGGCTACAATCATTTCAGCAAACGTCGATGCTGTTTCCGCAACGCCCATAGCGTATTGACGGTTTAACCAATGAACTGGTTTTAACGCATACGAGTGGAAGGCGTGCCCTAATTCATGCGCTAATGTGGAAACATTCGACATTGACCCACTGTAGGTCATGAAAATGCGCGATTCCTGTGAAACTGGCATACCTGTACAGAAACCACCCGGACGTTTGTTGTCACGGTCTTCCGCTTCAATCCATCCATTTTCAAACGCGCGACGTGAAAAGCTTTCTAGTTCGGGTCCAAATGCTTTGAAATGCTTCAGGATGAATTCGGCACCTTGTTGGTAATCCATCGTTTTTGCGGATTCTCCTATTGGTGCGTCCATGTCATGCCAATGAATCTTCTCAGTTCCTAAGATTTCAGCCTTCTTAGTTAAGTAGTTCACAAAAGGTGCTTTGCCGTCAGAGATGGCTCCCCACATGGCATCCAATGTATCTTTGCTCATGCGATTGATTGCAAGTGGCTCTTCTAACACATGATCCCACCTACGTTTTTTATAGACCGCTAAACGGAATCCAGCTAAGTGATTCAATGTTTTAGCGAAGAATTCTTCTTTTTCTGTAAAAGCAGCTTCTAAGGCATCTTTTACGGCTTTACGTACTTCTGCTTTCGGATGGGAATAGAGATTGCTCGCTTGTCCGATGGAGAGCTTTTTGATTTCTCCCTCTACATTTACTTCTACTTTCATATCAGCAATGAGTAAATCGTAGAGTTGGCCCCACCCTTGATAGCCATCTACACCAAGAGATGTAATCAGGGCTTCTTCTTCTTGCGACAATTTCTTTGCCGCTTTTTCTTTCCACTCGTTTAAAATGAATTCAAATTCTTGGAGTTCAGAAGAAGCGAGCAGTTGCTGCCAAACATCCGCATCCGTTTGGCTCCATTTTTGCTGAATGGTCATAAGGATGGTGCCAAGTCGTGCGCCTAAGCTACTTGTGCGCCCTTGGAGTAAAGCGGCTTTTTTATCCGTTGTATCTTGAGCTAAAAAACAACCGATTGTCGCTCCCGCTTCAGATAAATTTGTTGCCACATCTTTTAAGCGCTCAATAACTGCTAGCATCTCGCCTGCAACAGAAGCGCTCTGTGGGGTTTGAAGATGAGGAAGATCTGCTTCGAAGGAAGCGATTTTTTCCTCTACTTGATCTAAATGTGCAGCGAGTTGTGGTGAGTCCGAGCCACCTGGAAAGAACGTTTCTAAGTCCCATACAAGTGGATATGTAGTTGTTGTCATAAGAATTCCCCTTTCATTTCGTCTCCCTAAGTATATCATGGAAGTGGATTATTTTCTCAACATTTCCTACATTCAAATAAATTCATAGAACCGTCATTTTCCAATCCGAGGAAAGCCTTGTATACTTATAAGAAATGGAAGGAGGGTTTTTTATTCTACAGATCGTTATTATGGGAATTGGGCTCCTTGCTACTGTTGCAATGAACGCGCTTGCCAATATCCTTCCTATCAATGGTCAAACAACCGGAGAAATATCGAATCGGCTTCCTGTTCTTTTTACCCCTGCAGGTTATGTATTCTCTATCTGGGGTGTCATCTATGCCTTACTTTTTCTTTGGATTATTTTTTACGTCTTGAAATTAAAATCCGAAGGACCTCCCGGTTGGTTCCGCACTTTTCTATTTTTATTCTCTTGCTTGTTTAATATTGGCTGGATATTATCGTGGCATTATGAATATTTCCTAGTCACCATTGGGATGATGATTGGCCTTGTGTCGGTTCTGGCTTTACTCTATAGTAGCTATCCACCCGATATGGAAGATTGGAAGAAACGGGCACCGATTTCTGTCTATCTAGGTTGGGTCAGCGTAGCTTTAGTCGCAAATATTTCCTATGTACTGACCTACTATGAATGGGATGGGTTTGGATTATCCGACCAACTTTGGACTGTAGGCACGCTTACGTTTGCTACGGCCCTGGCACTGCATTTCCGCTACCACTACTTTGACAGAATCATGCAACTCGTATTTATTTGGGCATTTATTGGCATTGCAGTTCGACTCGGATTTAATGAACTTTTGGTCTCTGCAGCGGCATTATTTTTAAGTGCCGTTCTAGTTGTAGGGATCTTCTATCTAAACAAAAAGAAAAATGTCTCCCAAGCCTAAGGCGGGGAGACATTTTTTAATCGAGCTTTGTTAAAATCAATGGCTGATCTTTTGTTACGACAATCGTATGTTCCACTTGGGCAACAAGAGATCGATCTGGTGTGACAAATGTCCAACCGTCACCTAATTCCATGATTGATTCAGCTTTTTGAGAAATGAACGGCTCAACAGCAAGAACCATCCCTTCTTTTAAGATGGTTGGCTCCCATGCATCATAGTAATTTAAAATATGTTGCGGAGCTTCATGTAAAGAACGACCGACTCCATGGCCTGTCAGATTCATAATCACCGTTAATCCATTTGCCTTTGCTTCTCGTTCAACAGCCTTCCCGATCTGGTTGAGTTTTGCACCAGCTTTCACCTTTAACATCGCACGGTCAAACGCTTGCTGGGCGACATCAATCAGCTTTTGCTTTTCTTCATCTGCTTGACCAATCACAAAAGATACACCCGTGTCCGCATAAAACCCATCACATATTCCAGAGACATCAATATTGACCAAGTCGCCATCTCTTAGAATCTTCTCACCAGGAATACCATGCGCTACTTCTTCGTTAACACTGATACACGTGTGGCCAGGAAAGTCGTATTCAGCGATAGGTGCTGATACAGCGCCCTTCTCTTCAAAAAGGCGTGCCCCAATTAGATCGAGTTCCTTTGTCGTCATACCAGGTGCTGCTGCATCCTTCATTGTATCTCGAATTTCAGCAACGACTCGGCTGATTTTCTTTAACCCTTCAAGCTCTTCATTTGTTTGTATTATCATCGATTCTGACCCTTTCTTCTGTTCACTACATGCTATCATAGCACATTTTACGAAGTTTTAGGCAGAACTAGACGTGGTGCTTTTAAGAACAATACGGTACAGATGATGGTCGCAAATACAAAGACCAGACTCATATATGTAGCGTTATAAATGAGAGAATACAATACGACATTCTGATCCCCTGCAAACTCTCCGAAGAAGAAAATCCCGCTTAATACGTGAACAATATAGCGGAGAAGGGATGCAATTGCTGCTCCAGCAATGACAGCAAGTGCCATTTGTTTTTTATTCGCTTTTTCAAAAGCTTGAATGAATGTCGGACGGAAGATTCCAGCAAACCCAGCGACCATAAATGCCAGGAAGTAATCCATAAACACTTGAATTAATACGATTTCAAAACTTAAAGGCGCTGCATAAAAACGTCCTGTGACTACTTGTAAAACTCCGATCAATAGCCCGGTTATCAGACCCGCAACTACACCTCGGCGAAACGCAATAATGATGACAGGCACAAGGACAAATGTAACACTTCCTCCTTGTGGCATGCTAAACCCGATTAAATCTAGTACGTATCCTAGTGCTGCTAATAAAGCAATCTCCACTAATAGTATAACGCGATTATTTCTCATTATTTCTCCATTTCCTGTTACCTTTTGCTATGACGAGGGTAAAGAGCAAAAGAACATAAAAAAATGACCTCTGGACAGAGCCAGACGTCAGTTAACATCGGTTTCTATCCACATCCCTACGCAAGCATGAACTTCCAGGTTCAAAGGGTACTCTCTCAGCCGCGATGTGCGACGCCCCTTGTGGTAACAATTCTATTAAGTTGCTATCATTTTACTGTATCATTGATGATTAAGCAACATATTATTTTGAAAGGAAGATGTAGATGATTGATTTACTTCGCAGCCTTATTCGGATTGAAAGTGACACAAAAGAAGGAGCGAATCATGCCCTTGATTTTTCGGCAAATTGGTTAGAAGACCGTGGAGTCACTGTAAATGTACTTGAAAATGAAGGTCATAAAATGCTTGTTGCGGAAGTGGGCCAAGGAAAGGAAACGCTCATTTGGAATGGGCATCTGGATATTGTACCAGGTAAAAAAGAACAATTTGACCCCTATATTGAAGGTGATAAAGTATATGGCCGAGGGTCTGCCGATATGAAAGGTGGCTGCGCAGCAATGATGGAAGCGTTTGTGGGCATTACGAAACATGCGGACCGTCTCACTAAAAAAGTGCAGTTGCATCTTGTAACGGATGAAGAAACAGGGGGTTCGAAGACGTCCAAATACCTTGTAGAACAAGGGTATACAGGGGACTTCGTTATTTGTGGAGAACCGACATTCTTAAAAATCGGATTACAAGCAAAAGGCATCTCTCAGTTTTTCATTACGTTCCATGGGAAAGGTGCGCACGGTTCTAGACCGTGGGAAGGCGATAATGCCATCCTTCAATCCCATAAATTCCACGAACTTTTGATTCAGCAAGAATGGACAAAAGTAAGTAGCGACTATTATGATCATCCGTCTATCAACCTGGCCAGAATCTCAGGCGGTGATCGGTTTAATATGGTTCCCGACACATGTGAAGTTGGCTACGATATTCGCTTTGTTCCAGGCCAGAGCGTCGAATTTGTTGAACAACAATTGACAAATCTATTAAAAGAGCACTTCCCAACAGCTGAGATTCGTAGAAGAGGCATCTCTCCTGCGGTGACAACGTCGGACCAAGACCCTCGTATTCTACAACTCCTTGATATTATGAAAGATGAAACTATGCTTATGGGTCAACATGGCTCTGCCGATACACGGCATTATGCCGTTACAGGGGCTGGGGCCATCGAATTTGGTCCTGCAGGAGGAGACTGGCATGGTCCTACAGAATTTGTTTCCATTTCATCTATGGAAAGGTATCGAGATATTTTGATGGAATTTGCGTTCTACACGGAGGTACCCAAAGAGGTTTACAAAAACGCTAACGAGGGTATTTAATTACTAATCTAAATAAGAACTGCGGGGAGATAACGTATGAGAAAATCTAGCTTATTAAAATCAGCTATTAAGTGGGCACCTGTCGTGTACCCCATCGTTAAAAAGTTTCTAAATTCACGTAAAGCAACTAAACGCCATTAATCAGTAGAAAACCCAACGACTGCGTCGTTGGGTTTCTCTGTTATGCGAGAGGAAGAATTCGTGCAAGCGCTAGACCAATTTTCTGATAAGAAGCTTGTTCATCCGATGCTTCCCTTTGTATCTGCCGCTGCTGTAGAATTTCTTCAAAACTAATTGGATGAGGAACTGGCATTTCATATAGTTCAATTACTGAAGGATGTGGAAGCTTTGAGAGAACTGCATTCGCCATTTGACGATATCCTTCTTGTACAGGATGTACATCGGCAGGGTTCGGTACATATTGTTGTAACGCTTGATTCATCATTGCTTCTACGGAAACGAACGTCGCCCCGTATGTTTCAGCAGTTCTTTTCAGGACTTCATTTAGTCGGTCCAATTCTTTTGCGGTTCCTTGTTTTTGAGATTCCGCTACATGCGGGTAAGCAAAATAGTAGCCTACTACATAAATGGTCGCATTCGGTGCGACATTTTGTAGCTCGCTCAGTAGCTTCACAAGTGATTTGCGCGCTTCGTTCAAAGCTAAATCAGCTGTTCGCTGTTGATATGAAAGTGTACCTTGCTCTGGATTGGATGCGACTACCCTTAATAAATCATTCGCACCTGCAGAAATCGTAATGAGTGAACTTTGGTTTAAGAGTTCTTTTGCTTCGTCCGATTGAATGGATTGATACACTTGCTCTGCCGTATACCCTGGAAAAGCTAAGTCTTTTGAAAACAAAGCAAGGTTTCCGCTCCGTGCAAGTTCAGCTGCAATCAAATCTGTATATCCTTGGTCGATTTGCTGATAAGGTGTTTGTCCCGCTGCAAGGGAATCGCCCAATGCCACATACACTTCTCTCGCGGCAGCCTGTACTGGAAGACCGATGACAAACAGTAAAATGATGATCCCCTGTATACCTTTTCTCATCTGGCCAACCTCCTTATTATTCTATAGCGTTCGCCCAGTTTCCATTTCGGAAGATGGCTTCTTTTGTGCCGTCTTTTCCAATTCCATCGATGGTCATATCTACTGTACCGATCATGAAATCTTCATGAATCAACGATACATTGACATCTGCTGCGATCAGCTCTTCTTCGCTCATTTGTTTACCACCAGATAATGTAGTTGGATACGCTTCGCCTAGTGCAAAATGGTTCGAAGCATTTTCATCAAACAAAGTGTTGTAGAAAATAATGTCCGCATTCGAAATCGGTGAATCAAATGGAACGAGCGCGATTTCTCCAATGCGTGTAGCACCTTCATCCGTCGCAATCAGTTCTTTCAATAAATCTTCCCCATGTTCTGCCGTTACGTTGACAATCTTTCCTTCTTCAAAATGCAAAGTGAATCCATCAATTCGATTCCCCTGATAAATAAATGGCTTTGAATTCGTTACATAGCCACTTACATTCGTGCGACTCGGTGCTGTATACACTTCTTCTGTCGGCATATTGGCAATAAATGCAACACCGCGATCACTTACACTACTTCCACTCATCCAGATATGACCTTCCGGTAACCCGACAGTGATATCCGTTCCTTCTGCTTGATAATGAAGGGCCGTGTAGTTCCGGCTATTTAAGTAGTCCGCACGTTTGTTAAGATTTTCGATATGCGTCTTCCATTGGGAAACTGCTGTACCAGAACCGATACGAACAACTTCAAATATCTTTTCCCAGAGCGCTTGTATGGCCTGTTCTTCGGATAAGTCCGGGAATACTTTCATCGCCCACTTTTTCGAGGGAACAGCTGCAATGCTCCATGTGATTTCATCATTCATCACGGCTTTTCGGTACCTTTTTAAGAGAAGAGAGGAGGCTTTTTGTTGACGTGAAATCTTAGAAGCATCTACCCCCTCTAACAAATCCGGGTCTTCTGCATCAATCCAGAGAAGTGCACCTTGTCGGTCAATAATTTCGTCTCTTTGATGGGCAATCCATTTTGGCACGTCTTCAAAAGATGACTCTGGTGCGTGATCATAAAAACTACGTGTCATGTAAGGATCACTCAGCTGAACATCCACGTGGCTTGCACCGACTTCATACGCTGCATCGACGACCAATCGTGTAAAGTCGAGTGTATCGGTCGTTGTTTGGATTTGTAAGTACTGTCCTTGTTGCAAGTTAAGACCTACTTGAACAATCAGGTCAGCGTATTCTTTTAAGTTGTGATGAAACGTCATTTTTTGCTACGTCCCTTCTCCACAGTTTTGGTGTTCCCTTCTAAAAGACCCCCTTTGTGCCAAACAACTTGCACAGGCTTAGAAGGAAAACCTTTTGATAACTTTTTAAATAATTTTTCATCTTTGTATTCGAGTAGGGTCACAACCGTTCCATCTTTTCCTGCACGTCCTGTACGGCCTGAACGATGAAGGTAATGTTCGATGGTTTGAGGTACATCCACATGAATCACATGGGTCACATCTTCAATATCCAGTCCACGAGCAGCCACATCTGTTGTGATGAGGAGCGTAATTTTCCCGCTCTTTAATTCATCTAGAGCTTTCTTGCGTTCCTCTTTTTTCATAGCTCCGTGTAGTGCGGCAATTGGTGCGTCTCGGAATAAGAGCTTTTCCTCTTTCATCATTAATTGATCTAAACTATTGATGAATGCGAGTCCTTTCATGCCTTCTAAATGACTTAAGCGGCGTAACATTTCCGTTTTATCACGGCGATCCGCCTTTAAATAATAATGATCAACTTTCCCAGCAGCAGGAAGTTCTGAAGCTTCCACTCGGATATGCACTGGGTCCTTCATGACACGTTCCGCAACCAATTCAATTTCTTCTGTAATTGTTGCGGACAATAGAACGAGTTGAGTTTCCACGGCCGCATCGATAATGGAACGAGACGTGCTTCTATGCTCTCGGCTCAACAATTGATCCGCTTCATCCAGAACGATATGCCGCACTTCATGCATTTTTAACTTGCGGTTCTTTACAAGTTCATTCAATCGACCTGGCGTGCCGACGACAATGGTCGGTTTCTTTTTCAATTTATCAATTTGGCGTTGCATGTTGGCTCCACCAATTAACTGAGCCACCGTCACATCTGTGCCATCCGTCCATTTACGTAGCACTTCTGTTATTTGAATGCCAAGTTCTTGGGAGGGCACAATGATGACTGCTTGGATATGTGGTTTTTTTCCATCCACAAGTTCGAGAAGCGGAAGCACGAATGCAAGTGTCTTTCCTGTACCTGTTGGTGACTCAGCCACCACATCTTTACCTTCTATAAATAAGGGAATTAGTTTTGTTTGAACCGGCATTTCAGTAGCAAAATTTTCTTTTGCCCACTTTTCTTGCCAGATAGGTTGTAATTGCTTGATTGACATAAAAACACCTCTTCTTTTCATACCATTAGTTTACCATAGCAGAACGTAAAAAAGCCCTCTACGAGAGAGGACTTTGTGTCTAAGCTGTTTCTTGTGTCGTTGTATAAATTTTAAGTAATTCATAAAAGGACAATTCAAAAAGTTGTCTATCATCGACTTTATAGATTCCTTGATCGATCAAACGTTGTAGTAGTTCATCACGTCTCAGTTCGGTCATCGTGTTTTTCTGTATGCTGTTCACGTGGAACACTCCTTTAAATATTTATGCTCTCTTCTGTTCCCCTTTTTGGAGTACAATAAACCTAAAGATTGGAAGGAAGTGACCATATGAAAACCACAGTACTGTTTGATTTAGATGACACCCTATTATGGGACGCCAAAAGTGTGGAAGTTGCGCTAAAAAAAACGTGTACGCTAGTAGCACCAAACCATACAGACGCACTTTACAAAGCAATTCGAAACGAAGCTCCGAAAGTCTATCAGACCTATTCTTTCTATGAGTTTACACAACAAATCGGAATCAACCCTTTTGAAGGATTATGGGGTTCCTTTCCGGATGAGCAATTCCATTTTCCTTCGATGGGTGAGCAAATAAGAGAGTACCAATTGCAAGCATGGGAACATGCACTTATCGCCACTGAGCTAAGTCCAGAGCTTGCACCGAAAGCTGCATCTGCATTTATTGAGATAAGAAAGGCCCATCCCTACTTATACGAAGAGACGCTTGATGTTTTAGAAAAAGTTTCCCAGCGGTATACAATCGGTATCGTGACGAACGGTGCTCCCAGCCTACAAAACATAAAGTTCGACCTCTCTCCAGAACTTATATCTTTCGCAAAAACAATTGTCATTTCCGGTGAGGTGGGTATGGGTAAGCCCGATGCCCTTCCATTTCAAGAAGCCCTTCGCCGTCTCTCTGCAGAACCGAACGAAGTATGTATGGTTGGCGACAATCTATCTACAGATATCCGAGGGGCCGAACAGTTACAAATCGATACGATATGGATCAATCATCATGAGAAAGTTCCACCTGAAGACATCCACCCTACATATGAAGTAAAACGTTTACAAGATGTACTTCCGATATTGGGTCTATAAATGCATCGTCTGGACGTTACTGCTCCAGACGATTTTATAATTCTATGGCTTGTGCGTCTTCAATGTCATCCAAACGCTTCAACTTTTCCACACTGGTAGGGCCTACATATTTATCAACAGAGAGCATCATAATGGCTGCACCGCCTTTTTCCGCTCGTCCCACTTGCATCGTCGCAATGTTAATTCGCTCTTCTGCAAGCGTCATTCCTACACGACCTATTGCTCCTGGTTGGTCTTTGTGGCGAATAAATAGCAGATGTGCTTCAGGTGCGACATCCACAATAAAGTCATCCACACGAACGATGCGAGCACCAAGACCATTCAAAAGAGTACCTGAAACTTTACGTCGTCCGGTTTTCATGACAATTTCAACAGTAAGTAAGCTCGTAAACCCTTTTGACTGAGACGTCTTTTGTTCTGTTACAGTGACGCCTAAGCGGTCTGCAAATAGCTTCGCATTGACTTCATTGACAGATTCCCCAAGTCGACTTCGTAAAAATCCTTTTAATGTGTTGCGAGTGATTGGAGAAACATCCAAGTCTTGAAGGTCTCCCGAATAGGTGACATGAAACTCTTCGACCATGTCATCTGCCAAATCTTGAATAAATGACCCTAGCTTTTCACCAAGAAGTAAATAAGGTTCGATCTTTTTCAATACCTCTTTTGGTACGGCAGATAAGTTGACTGGGTTTTTAACAGCTTGATTTGTAAAATAGCGAACCACATCATCACAGACATCTACAGCTACCACTTCTTGAGCTTCTATTGTACTTGCACCGAGATGAGGTGTGGCAATCACTTGCGGAAGCTCCAACAATTTATGATCGACAAATGGTTCCACTTCAAACACATCCAGGGCGGCACCTGCTACTTTTCCGCTGACAATAGCGTCGTAAAGAGCATCTTCATCAATAATCCCTCCACGGGCACAGTTCACGATATGAACACCTGGTTTCATCGTTTTAAATGCTTCTGTTCCAAGGAGGTGTTTCGTTTCTTTAAGAAGTGGTGTGTGAACGGTTAAGAAATCCCCGGCAGCAATGACTTCTTGTACTGTTCCCATCTGCACCCCTAGTTTTTCCGCTTTGGCATCTGTAAGAAACGGATCATAGGCAATGACGTTCATCCGTTGCCCTTTTGCTCGCTGGGCCACTTCTGCCCCGATTCGGCCAAGCCCAATGACACCGAGGGTCTTTCCTTTTAGTTCGACGCCAATAAACGACTTTCGGTCCCACTGTTTATTTTTTAAAGATAAGAAAGCTTGTGGAATGTTACGCGCGAGTGCCATCAGCATAGCCATGGTATGTTCAGCAGCAGAATTGGTATTTCCGTCCGGTGCATTCACTACAAGAATTCCTTGTTCTGTAGCGGCTGAAAGATCAATGTTATCGATACCTACGCCAGCCCGGCCAATGATTTTTAGACGAGTTGCAGCTTGAATTAATTCTGCATCAACCTGCGTCTGACTTCTCACAAGAAGGGCATCATAGTTCGGAATTCGATCAAGTAGTTCTTCTTTTGTAAGGTTCGTCTGGACATCTACTTTAAATCCCTCTGCTTCTAAAAGTGGATGCATCCCCTCTTTACTAAGTGGATCACTGACCAATACTTTATACATGAATAGCTCCTCCTTGATTCAGAAAAATTTGCTGAGCAGCAACAGTTCCAGCTCCTGGTGTAAACGAATGATTCAACTCTAGCAATACAGTTTCAAGTGCACTGATAGCTTGCAACATGTCGACAGGCGTACAATACCCCATATGACCAATGCGAATAATGGTGTCTTTCTGATGGCCCTGTCCACCGGCAAAGCGAACCCCAAAATTATTTTTTAGCTTCTTCCGAATATCTTTAGCTGGCGTTCCTGAGATAGAAAATGCTGTAACCGTAGGAGACGCGAAGTCATCTGCTGCGAGCAATTCCGCATTCATCGCACGAAGCGCAGCCCTTGTCATTTGTTTCATCAGTTCATGGCGAGCATAGACGTGATCTAATGTTTCCTCGTCAAATAAATGAAGCACCTCTTGTAGACCAAACAATAAGGATGTCGCTGGTGTAAAAGGCGTAGAAAACTCGTTTGTAGCAAGATCATATTTTTGTAAATCCAAATAAAAGCGCGGTGTTTTCGTCTGTTTCATCTTCGTCCGAGCACGTTCACTGAAAGCTGCAAACATCAAGCCTCCTGGCAACATCAATGCTTTTTGAGACCCCGTAACCACAACATCAAGTCCCCTTGTATCCATTTCCGTTGGGACAGCTCCTATACAAGAAACACCATCTACGATGACCAGGGCATCTGATTCGTCATGCACGACTTCCGATAGCTCAGCAATCGGGTTTAATACACTCGTTGACGTTTCACAATACGTAAGAAAAACGGCTGCTGTCGTTGGATGTTCTCGAAGCGTCTCTCTCAGGCGCTCTGCATTCACTGGATCCCCCCAGCGCTCTTCTAGTACGATCACGTCTATGGCATAGGCTTTGCATATAGAAACAAATCGTTCCCCAAATGCCCCTGTCACACATACGATGGCCTTTTCTCCTGGTTCTAAGCAATTCACAACAGCCGCTTCTAGACCGGACGTACCGCTGCCTGCGATGGTCTGAACTTGTTGGGTCGTTCCAAAAACTCGTTGAAGCATAGGTTGCACGTTTCGCAAGATCTCAGCGGTTTCTGAGTCACGGTGGCCAATCATTGGTTGTTGCATGGCACGCGTCACACTTGGCGGAACTGGAGTGGGTCCTGGAATACGTAAAATGGTGGGTTGATTCATGTTTACACGCTCCTATCAAATGGGTCTTCATTATTCCAACAAAAAAAGCTCTTCACACCTTGTCCTCTGACAAGGGGCGAAGAGCTTTGCTCACGCGGTACCACCCTAATTTGCTGACATCCTTCAGCATCTTTAAAAGAAGGTAACGACTTCTATACGAACAGGGATTTCCCCCTGTCAATTCAAGAGTGGAACGGCACGACTTAGTGACTGATTTGCAGCAACCATCAGCTTTCTGTACACATCTGTCTTCCCGCATGTCTCTATCCAAATCATTGAGCGAATAATGAAGTTATACCTAGTCTACCAACACTTTTTCAATTGTCAATACAAGAAGACGACTTGTAAACGCTCTCATAAAAATTTGTTAGTTGACAGCTATTTTAGAAGAATGTACACTCATAACATTCATTTGTTTTTTTAGAAAGTACACTTTGGAGGACTGTATATGTTTGTAAGTAAGTTTGGTGGAACATCCATGGCGAATGCTTCACAATTCCAGAAAGTAAAATCAATCATCGAGATGGACGCACGTCGAAAATTAATTGTCGTTTCTGCTCCAGGTAAACGGTTTAGTGCCGACCAAAAAGTGACCGATTTATTAATCGAAACGTTTTATGATGTCGACCGCCAAGGAAAGTCACAACTTGTGATTGATCGCTTCGCATCAATTATCAATGAATTGTCTTTACCTGACGAACTTCTTGAGCTCCTTCCAGATGATTTAGACAACCGACTGAATCGCCAAGATTTACAGGTTCAAGAGCAGCTGGATTTAGTAAAAGCACTAGGAGAAGAGTACAGTGCTCGTCTTTTTGCGGCCTATTTACAATCACAAGGACTCCCTGCACACTATGCAGACCCAAAAGATATTGGACTATGCCTCACAAGCCCTCCCTCTATTGTTCAACTACGTGAAGATGCATTTGTTGAACTTAGTAAGTTGAGGGACATCTCAGGCATTCTAGTGATTCCTGGTTTTTTTGGTTACACGAAAGAAGGTCTACTTCGCACATTTGAGCGAGGCGGTTCTGATATTACTGGTTCCATCCTTGCCGCTGCGGTTCTTGCTGAACAATATGAGAATTTTACCGATGTGGATTCCGTCTTCGTAGCGAATCCAAACATTGTAGAGTGTCCTGAAACACTAGAAGAACTAACGTATAGAGAAATGCGCGAGCTGTCCTATGCAGGATTTTCTGTTTTTCATGATGAAGCATTGATGCCTGTTTACCGGAAACAGATTCCAGTCGTCATAAAGAACACAAATAACCCCCAAGCGCCGGGTACTCGAATATCAGCCTATCGAAGAACAACGCATCGTCCTGTCACTGGCATTACAGCAGATGAAGGATTTTCGATCTTATACGTCAGTAAATATCTAATGAACCGGGAGCTTGGTTTTGGTCGAAAGCTGCTTCAAGTGTTGGAAGAAGAAGAAATTTCTTATGAACATACGCCTTCTGGACTGGATGACATCTCTGTCATTATTCGAAGTCATTATTTGGATGCACAAAAAGAACAGCGCATTATCACACGTGTGTTGGAGGAGCTGGGTGCGGAAGTCGCTTACTTCCGTCACGGGTTATCGATGATTGTGCTTGTGGGAGAAGGTATGCGCCATTCCACAGGGCTTGCAGCAAGAGCGACAGCTGCAATCTCACGTACAGGTGCTAACATTGAGATGATCAACCAAGGATCCTCTGAAGTGAGCTTAGTATTTGGGGTATTAAAAGATGACCAAGAAAAGATTGTGTCCGCTCTTTATCATGAGTTCTTTTCTACTGTCAAGGCGACAACTTGACAGAACAAATATTCCGTGGTAAGATAAGGATGTTAAATGGTAAGACTATTGAGTTGAATCTGGCATTCTGCTCATGTTTTTTAAGATGCTTATTCATACTGGCGCGGCTTTGGGGCCGCATTGACGAAAAAGTAGGTAGGGTTTTCGTTGCTTAAGTTAGAAAACACCAGTAGAACTTATATCCGCGGCTTAGTTGATGTAACACTTAATTATTCAATTTAATCGTTTTTCCATACTAGAGGGCCATGCTGACTTCAGCATGGCCCTCGTCTAATGTATTGCCAACCTGCAAGAACACCTGCTATTGTTTTTCTATAATGAGAGAAACAGGTGATGTTTATGCACGCTTTTTTATCTACGATAAAACTTGTTATAGGGCGATTTTTTGGTGAGAGATATTATGATCAAGCCGCACAAACTGCTTATTATTTGATGCTCTCTTTATTTCCTTTTCTGATATTTGTGTTGTCCCTTTTAAATTTTTTACCAATCAATCTAGATTCATTACTCCTCTTTATCGAACCGTATGCACCTGGAAATACGTATGCTTTTATTGAACAAAACGTCTCACGTATTCTTCAAGGCAACCAAGGTGGGGTGTTATCTATCAGTTTACTCTCCGCATTTTGGTTAGCAAGCATGGCGGTACAGTCGCTTGCTCGCAGTTTTGCAGCCGCTTATGAGAAAAATACGGCAAGACCATTTTGGCAAACGCTTTTACATGATCTTGGAGTGACAGCCATTTTTATGATCATGATCCCTATCTCCCTTTTCGTTCCGATTATCGAGAAAGGGATTCTCTGGTTTGTTGCGCAAGCTGGGGAACTGGAAACCTGGTCCTCTTGGATTACGATATGGCCAGTACTCAAATGGATCACTGGAAGTATATTTCTTTTCTTATTCTTTTTATTCTTTTATCAATTACTCCCTAAAAAACGTCTGTCCATTCGAACGCTAGTACCGGGGGCACTTTTTGCTACCCTAGCTTGGCAATTCATCTCTTGGCTGTATGGCCAGATTGTCGGCTATGTAGCGTATTCTGAACTTTATGGGCAGTTAGCAGGGATCATCATCTTGCTCATCTGGCTTTACTTATCTTCAGCTGTCCTTCTCATCGGAGGGTTAATCAATGCTGCGAGTTATCAGAGAAAAAAAGAAGGATGACGCTACCTGCATCATCCTTCTTTCCGTTACTTTTCGAATGTCACGGCCGTTCCAGTTGCAATACACATCATCATGCCTTCACGTAACGTTTCAAAATCTAAATCAACCGCAATCACAGCGTCTGCCCCGAGCTGGTTCGCTTTTACTTTCATTTCCTCAATAGCGATCTGTCTGCCCTCAGAAAGTTTATTCTCATAAGCGGCACTTCTGCCTCCAACAATATCTGTTACTGTCGCGTATAGATCCCGCACCACGTTCGCTCCCATAATGGCTTCGCCTGTCACTATGCCATGATAGGTGGCGATTTTTTCCCCTCCACTGTATTCGTTGTTGTCACTAACATCTTCATTCCTCCCATCTTTTCTAGTTTTACGGGAGACCCTTTGAAAGGTTTCAATTAGCAGCGAATTCTTTCTTCCGCAAAGCGAAGAAAAGGTGTCGGGTTTTCCTTTACCCGATAACTGAACATCCCTTGGTATGTATGAAGATATAGTAGTCCTTCCCCACTTGAAAAAGGCTTATAGGAAATATCATGCAGTTGCTTCCATGTGAATGTACGAGTTGCACAGCGGACGCCTTCCGAAGTACCATAAAGAAATTGCTCTCTTTCTACATGTTGCTGTACAAGGTAAAAATCGATGTGTCGACGAACTTCATAATACGCTATTTTGATAGTCATCCTTCACTCTCCTCCTACTTGGTAATACGTTAGATCAATTTCTGTAGGTTGCTTCATAAGATAGGCCGCTAATTCTCTCCCGATAATGGGAGCAGAAGTCAGTCCAGATGAACCAAGACCATTGATTACCCATGTCTTCTCCTCTATTTGTTGAACAACAGGTAAATGATTAGGCGTATAAGGTCTTAAGCCGATAGCCGTGCGAAATCCTCTGAGCTGTTGATTGGGAAAATAGGATTTCGCCAGTTCCTTCAATTCCCTTATTGCTTCTTCCGAAGGTGTAACATCAAACGAATCTGTATCCTCATGAGTCGTTCCGATAGCAAATTGACCGCCTCCAAACGAGATGATATAGTGCGTTTTCAATCCCATGATAACCGGCAACTGTTGATTCATATCCATAGTAAAATGTAGCAATTGTGCCTTCTGATGGGAAACAGGAACGGTCCTTTGCAGTTCATTTCCCCATGCCCCACCTGTATAAATCCGAACATCATAATCTTTGGAGAATTGCGTACCGGATTTTATCCACTTACTACCGAGTTTCTCTAGCCCTTCTTTTAATGCATCCCTTAATGTGGCTCCATTGACGAGTGCCCCACCACTCAGGTGATGCCCAAAATATTCGGTAGTTAGGGATGGCCATATTTGTTGAAGTTGTTCTTTAGTTAACAGTGTGAGCTCTCCCATCTCCGGTGCATCTTCATGCTTCATTTTGATTCGTTCATATGCTAATTGTTGCGTCTTTTCATCCTTAAATAACAGCACGGCTCCTGTTTGCTGATAGCCGGTTGATTTATTGGTCAGTACTTCGAGTTCATTTATAAAAGCCGGGTAGTACTTCGCACCTTCACGAACTAGTTGGTACCAAGCTTTGTTTCGTCTTTGAGAGACCCATGGACAAATGATTCCTGCAGAAACGTCAGTCGCCTGTCCTGCGTCCGCTCTATCATAAACTGTTACAGTGGCTCCTGCTTTTGCTAAGTGATATCCAATCGAGGCGCCTGCGATGCCGCCGCCAATGACTTGTATGTTCATAAAAACGCCTCCTCCCTTCAGTATAAAGGACAAAAAAGTTTTTGGCTCCTGTCTAAACTTCATGTCAAGTGGGAATAGAGAAATAAAATGTATCAATAGAAATGAGGGAATGCCATGAAGTGGCAAGGCCGTACACGTAGTAGCAACGTGGAAGACCGCCGTGGAATGGGCGGTAAAGGAATTGCAGGAATCGGTGGTGGACTTGGACTCATTATCGCTCTTATATTTGCATTTATTAGTGGAGACCCTGGTGTCGTACTCGATCAAGTCACAGGTGGCAGTCAAGCAACGGCTCCCGCACAGAACACCGCTCAGGATGATGAAGCAGCAGAATTCGTTTCTGTCGTTCTAGCAGATACTGAAAAAATTTGGAGTCAAATTTTCGAAGAAAATGGTATGGAATATACGGAACCGACACTTGTTCTTTATACAGGTAGTGTGGATTCTGCTTGCGGAGCAGCAGGTGCATCTGTTGGCCCGTTTTATTGTCCGGCAGATTACAAGCTCTATATAGATTTGAGCTTTTACCATGACCTTTCAACGAAGTATAATGCACCTGGTGACTTTGCTATGGCATATGTAGTAGCACATGAAGTAGGTCACCATGTCCAGACTTTACTTGGAACAACAGAAAAAGTGATGCCACTCAGACAGCGTTTATCTGAAGAAGAATTCAACAAATATCTCGTTCGATTTGAGTTGCAAGCTGATTATTTCTCTGGTGTTTGGGCTCATCATGCGGAAGGTCTTGGGTATCTAGAAGAGGGTGATATCGAAGAAGCACTCGCTGCAGCAAGTGCTGTTGGTGACGATACACTCCAAAAACGCGCACAAGGATATGTGGTAGAAGAAAGCTTTACACACGGAACATCTGAACAACGTAAGGCTTGGTTCTATAAAGGATATGAAAATGGAACGATTCAAGGTGGAGACACCTTCAATAGTGGACCGTAACTGCTTCCTCTGGAGGCAGTTTTTTTATTCCCTGACTGACAGAGATGGTCTACAATAGACAGTACACCTACTTCAAAGGAGCGACCCTCATGGAACTGACATTCACAAAAATGCAAGGCGCAGGAAATGATTACGTATATATTAATGGATTTGACTATACGATTACGCCATCTCAGGCTGAAAAGCTCGCTGTAAAACTAGCGGATCGTCACTTTGGAATTGGTGGTGACGGACTTGTCATCATTGACCCGAGCGATATAGCAGATGCCAAAATGCGAATGTATAATGCAGATGGTAGCGAAGGGAATATGTGCGGAAATGCAATACGTTGCGTAGCAAAATATGTATACGATTATGCCATCGCCAAAAAAGAACAACTCATGATTGAGTCCAAGTCTGGAGTCAAACCTATTACTGTCTCTACTGAAAACAATCAAGTTCATCTTGCCACTGTCGAAATGGGAGCTGCGAATTTTAACACGCCTGCGATCCCTGTTTTGACGGAAGAAACTCAGTGGATCGATTATTCTTTTGAAACTGCTCATGGAGTGTACCAAGTAACCGCTTTAAGTATGGGCAACCCTCATCTTGTAACGTTTATGAAAGATATTCATACATTACGACTCTCAGAAATAGGCCCTCTATTTGAACATCACTCCGCCTTTCCGGAGCGTATCAATACGGAATTTGTAGAAGTGCATTCAAATCAAGAAATTTCTATGCGCGTATGGGAGCGAGGTTCAGGAGAAACTCTTGCATGCGGAACTGGGGCATGTGCCGCTGTCGCAGCAGCTGTCGTAAATGGATATTGTCTATCCGACTCATGGGTTACCGTCCATTTACTTGGAGGGGATTTGGAAATTTACTATTCAAAAGAACAGATTTACATGAAAGGACCAGCGGTAGAAGTATTTACTGGTCAACTTAACATAAGTCTTTAGAACTATAAATGTCACAATAGAGAGAGAAACTGTAAACATATTCGGTGTAAATTGTAACGCATCTGTAACATTCAATTGCTAAGATATCCTTATCTAAAATAGACAGGGGTAGAGAACTTGAGAAAGATTCTTGGTACGGTTATTTTAGCAATGGCTTTACTTTTTACATCAACAACAGCGGATGCAGCATCTACAACCTATACAGTAAAAAAAGGTGATACTCTATACCGCATCGCTACAACTTATAAAGTTTCAGTCGCTAACTTAAAATCATGGAACAACTTGAAAACCAATACAATTAAAATCAATCAAAAATTAAAAATCGTTAAACCAGCAAAATCAGTTTCACGATCAAATTCTTCAACAGTAGTAAACGAGTTATATGTAAATTCTACAGCCTATACAGCTTACTGTGCAGGATGTTCAGGGATAACAAAGACAGGTATCAACCTACGCAAAAACCCTCATTTGAAAGTCATTGCTGTTGATCCAAGCGTCATTCCACTAGGAACGAAAGTATATGTGGAAGGCTATGGTTATGCTATCGCCGGTGATATTGGAAGTGCGATCAAAGGAAATAAAATCGATGTCTTCTTCCCAACCAAATCACAAGCATACAACTGGGGACGAAAAAAAGTGAAAATTAAAATCCTCGACTAATAAAAGCAATGGCCAGCTGGCCATTGCTTATTTTTGTGCTTCCATTAGGAGTTCCATCGACTTTAAACGTTTCTCTATATCATAGATCGGCATGCTGATCATGACTTCTTTCACTTGGGTATCTTGTACAAATTGGTCTAGTTGTTTTTTCACCGTTTCCTGGGATCCGACAATACGCGCACGCACTGATCGTTCTACCATCATTTGTTCTGACAGAGTCCAGTCTAGTTCTTCTAAAGACACTGGTGGACGCATCTTATGTTTATGTCCACGAACAATACTAAGAAACTGTTGAATTAATGTCGTACTTAACTGTTGTGCTTCTTCGTCGGTTTCAGCTGCAATAACGTTCACACCAGCCATTGCATAAGGTTCTTTTAAATAACTAGATGGTGTAAAATTACGATGATACAGTTCCAGTGCTTGCATCAATTGGTCCGGCGCAAAATGGCTCGCAAAGGCAAATGGGAGACCCAGCTGTGCAGCGAGTCGCGCACTATACGTACTAGAACCTAGCAACCAAACAGGCACGTCAGCACCGGCACCAGGAACAGCCATTACAGCAGGTAGCCGATCTTCTTTGACAGGCCCCAAATAATGAAGTAACTCCCCAACAAGTTGTGGAAAATCATCCGCTCCTTGATGGTCTCTTCGAAGTGCCCGTGCTGTCATCATATCCGTTCCAGGTGCTCGGCCAAGACCTAGATCGATTCGGCCCGGATACATGGCATCGAGTGTTCCAAATTGCTCAGCAATGATATATGGTGCATGGTTCGGGAGCATGATTCCACCTGCCCCAACACGAATGGAGTTGGAGTGGCCTGCTAGATAGCCGATCAGTACAGAGGTTGCCGAACTCGCTACACCTTGCATATTATGGTGTTCCGCTACCCAATACCTGTGAAATCCTAAACGTTCAGCGGTTTGAATCATTTTTTTACTGTGGATAAAACTATCACTCGGCTGTTCACCTTGGCGAACAGATGCGAGATCTAATAAGGAGTATTTTGTCATCTTTTCACGACCTTTCCTTACTTAGTCTAGTCCTCTTTCTGGGAATCACAAAATAAATTGCTCATAAAAAAAACCGTGCATGACGCACAGTTTTCTCCCTTATCCATTCCACTGACTCATGCCACCACGGACATTCGTCACATTCGTGAACCCATTTTGTTTTAAGATCTGGCATGCCTTCGAGCTTCGCATTCCGCTCTGGCAAATCACTACCGTTTCTTTTGACTTGTCCAGTTTCCCCAATTGATTTGATAATGTGTTTAGTGGCATATTTTTAAACTGAGTGATGTGCCGACCTTTGTATTCGCCAGGCGTCCGGACATCAATAAACTGTTTCGATGAATCAGTTAAAATTCCTTTTAAATCTGTCGTACTGATGGAATTCCCGCCTCTAGCACCCATCATACGCCACGCAACAAAACCAATTACGACTGCAATTACCAACCATTCCATGAATGTAATCCCCTATCTACTTTTAATCAATAAATTCTCTGCATCTTGCACTGATTTTCCCGCATCGTTCGTGCCATTTTGAACACTCGTTCGTACACAAACCTCCAAATTGGCACTGACAACCAATCTTATCGTCTTATCAAGCGCAGACCTTACCGCACTCAGCTGTGCCACGATGTCACTGCATTCCCTTTCTTCGTCCATCATCCGAAGAATGCCAACTACCTGTCCTTCTGCACGTATTATACGATTATTAATTTCATTTGGATATTCCATAAAGTCGCCTTCTTACTTTACTAGTTCCATGACTCGGTTTGGGTCAAATCCAAGAACCCACTCACCGTTTACATTGGTTTGAGGAACACCCATCTGCCCTGTTGTTTGAACTAATTTATTTGCAGCGATTGGATCTTTTTGAACGTCCACATTTGTGTACGAAATATTTTGCTCATCTAAGAAGTTTTTCATCATATCGCAATATGGGCATGTTGTTGTTGAATAAACAGTTACTGTATTTGTCATCTAAACCATCCTTTTTTAGTTTTTCATTTCACGTTTATAGGCACCGTATCCACCGGCCATATGTTTCACATCTTCATAACCAAGTGACTTTAAGACACTTGAGGCGATAGCAGAACGTGCTCCACCTTGGCAATAAACAAGTAGTGTTTGATCTTTAGGGACATCTATTTGTCGTAATTCCCCTAAGAAATGATGATTCGCTTCATCTAAATGGCCCTCGCCCCATTCAACATCATTACGAACATCTAGTACATACGTAGAATCTTTTTTCGCTTCTTCTACAAATTCTTTTACTGATAAGGTTTCGTACGCATCATGTGTTTCCCACTCCGCTACTGCTTCTGTTTGCGCAAAACCAATGATACGGTCAAAGTGAATGGAGTGAAGCGATTGAATGATGTCTTCTTTATCATACAGCTCCCCGATGATCACTAAATCTTCATCGTAGTTTGCTAACCATCCTGTCCAGTTTGTAAAAGACTTATTGTAAGGGATATTGATAGAACCAGGAATCAATGTTTTTTCAGCAATCGTCGCAGGGCGTGTATCTATCACTAGCGTTTTATCGTTTTCCATCGCTCGCTTAACATCTTCTGCTGTAAAGTCAGGTACTCGTGTATCCTCTTTCAACACAGTCGGTCCTACTTTGTTAACTTTTTTCATTTCAGCAAAATAGACAGGTGCTTCCGGTTGATCTTTTAGTAATTCATCGACGAAAGCTTGTTCATCTTCAATCTTCATAGCCCAGTTGAATTGTTTTTCGTACCCAACTGTTGAAGATGGAACAGCACCTAGAGATTTTCCACATGCTGAACCTGCGCCATGAGCTGGCCAAACCATGAGGTAATCCGGAAGCTCCTTAAAACGTTGCACCGATTTAAACATATCTCGCGCCCCACTATCTGCCGTACCTTCTGCTCCAGCAGCTTTCTCAAGCAAGTCCGGACGCCCCACGTCCCCGACAAATACGAAGTCTCCCGTAAAGATTCCCATCGGGTTCGATGCGCCACCCCCACGGTCCGTTAAGAGGAATGAAATACTTTCTGGGGTATGCCCAGGTGTATGCATTACTTCAAAATCGACATACCCAATAGAGAATATATTGCCATCTTCCACAAACTCGACATCTAAACCTTCTGTATATTGATACTTCCAGTTGTCATCGCCTTCGTCAGAGAGATAAAGTTTCACACCGTACTGCTCGGCTAGTTGACGAGAGCCAGATACGAAGTCTGCGTGAATGTGAGTCTCCGTTGCAGCTGAAATAGTTAAGCCTTCTTTTTTTGCTGCTTTGACCACATCATCTATATTCCGAGCTGGGTCGATCACAATCGCCTCTCCTGTTCGTTGACAACCAACTAAATACGTATACTGAGCTAATTTATCATCAAAAAACGATCGAAATAACATGAGTACCCCCTCCAATTCGTTAAATTAAATAGTTCGTTATGAAAATATACCATTAGGGGTATAATTCTACAACTACTTTGCTTTCTATTTTCTTGATTACCCCTGCTATCTTTTGGCCATATTAAAGATACGGTTGATGTATAGTACACATAAAAAATGAGCTGGAATATTTATCTCCAAGCTCATTTTTCTTTGATGTCCGTTTTACTAAACTGTTAGTGAAACGATTACAAACTCTCTGGTAAGTGATATTTATACATTTCTAATGCATTAGTATTTTCTTTTAAAACAGCTACAATTTTGGGATGAGGCTTCGTATAAATTACTGGATAATCTTTCTCGTCAAGTTCCTCGTTAATTGGAAAAGCTAATTTTTCTTCTTCAATTGAAAACTGGGCATCAACTCCTTCTTTATTTCCACGAGCATCAACCCTAACCCATTTATTAAGTGATCTAATGAAAATAGCATTTAAAGCGTGAATACAATACCCTTTTTCAGGAGTATCAAATAACATCAATCTTTGATAACAAAAACCTGCTGGTATTCGCTGCGATCGTAATAAAGACGCTAATAGGTGCGATTTTGCATAACAAATCCCCTCTTTACTGTCTAATACTTCAGAAGCATTACAAGTAACTCGATTCGTTTGAATATCCCAAGAATGGGAAATTTCATCACGAACAAATTCAAAAGCTATTCTTGCTTTTTCAATTTCCGTTTGAGATGGATTGAAAAGTTCATCTGCTTTCTTTTTTATAATTGGATTAGAATAATTAACTTCATTTAATTCGAGCAAATACTCATCTAGTTGGTCAGACTCACAAATCAAATTCATTATCTTCACTCCTGCCATAATGCATAATTATATAAATGTACTTATTATTATACAACATTAATTCTTGAATTTGTGTGTATGACATTTTAAACTAACCTGCACTGTTAGTTGAAGAATATCGTTTTCTTTTGTTCATCTCGTTCACAAAATCTTTCTTCTATCTCTTTCACCTTATCTTTTTTTCTTCCCTAAATAGTTGAAGCAGAAAGTTTGTTAAGTGTTTTAGGCGAATGGTAACATGGACAAACTTAGGGAAACATATAGGAGGATTCGTGATGATAAATGAAGTGATTTTGGACGATTTTTCTTTGAAGGTGACGAGTTTTGAACAGGGAGTCTCTACAAGCAGCTCCGGAACAGAAGCAAAGACGATTCGGTTTGATTTCGAAGTAAGAGGCGGGACTGAGTACCACGACGTTACGGTCCATTTATACAAAAATACGTTTGATGTAAAGGTCCCTGAACTCGACTTGAGCTTCAGAGGAACCATCAACAATTACTCTACTTCACGGACTGATTTCACGAATGAAAATTCTTCATCACTATTCCGCCTGGAGCTGATTGAGATTGGTTAGAGAAAATCTACTGAAATTAAGCATCCTTGATCAATCCCCTGTATCCGCTGGCAAAACACCAGCCATGGCTTTGCAAGCTTCCATGGAGCTTGCAAAAAGCGGGGAACAGTTCGGGTACACGCGCTATTGGATTGCCGAGCATCACGATTTTTCCGGACTGTCTTGTTCTGCGCCTGAAGTGATGCTGGGGTATATTGGGGCACACACCAAAACAATCCGTATTGGGGCAGGGGCGGTATTGCTTCCGCATTATAAACCGTACAAGGTTGCTGAAGTCTATAATATGCTAGCGACTCTGTTTCCGGGCAGAATTGATTTAGGGGTCGGAAGGGCTCCCGGCGGATCAGCGGAAGTGACGATGGCTCTCTCGGATAATTTTTTGCACAATGTTTTCAAGATGCCTGAATCCTTCAAAGAACTTTTGCGTTTTCTCAAAGATGATTTTCCGGAAGAGCATATGTATTCAAAAGTATCTGCAGCACCGCTTCCGGAAATTCCTCCTAAACCATGGCTTCTTGGGACAAGCATCAAAAGTGCTATGCTTGCTGCAGAGAATGGAAGCGCCTATGCATTTGGCCATTTCATGAGCGACAAAGACGGGCCGGAAATCCTTGAAACGTATAAGGAAAATTTTCAACCGAGTTCCTCTTACCAACCGGAATCGATCATAGCAGTATCTGCCATTTGTGCAGAAACGACCGAAAAAGCTGAACACTTGGCAAAGAGCGGTTTTCTCTGGAAATTAAAAATGGAAAAAGGGGAAGGTGGCGTTGGGGTACCTTCACTTGAGGAAGCCGACCGTTATCCATATACAAGTGAGGAACAACAAGCAATTGTAGAAATGCGGAGAAAAATAATCATTGGCAATCCACAACAGGTACGAGAGCAGCTTGAACAGCTCCAATCCATCTACCACAATGATGAATTCATGATCGTTACTATCACTCATGACTATATAGATCGCTTACAGTCGTATAAATTGATTGCTGAAGAACTCCTGTAATAAAAACAACCAGTTAAAAGTTCGTAAACGTGTCACAACCGTTTACGAACTTTTCTTGTTTCCAGACAAATTCCCGAACAAAAACACCTTAGCTTTTCGCGAATTTATTCTTCGCATAAACATAAGTAACCGCGAGTGCCGTCACCAACACAGCCCCTTTGATGATATCAAAAGCATAATACGGCAAGTTCTGAATCGTCAGCCCATTCAGCAGGATGCCGATGACTGCGGCACCGAAGAATGTGCCGAGTGCATTTGGCTTGCCAGCACCGAGCACAGAATAGCCGACAAATACTGCGGCCACCGCTTCCATCAATAATGGCGCTCCGGCATCAATCTGGCCTGAACCGACGCGTGCTGTAAAGAGGACACCCGCCATGGATGCGAAGACACCGGAAATGATGTATGCCAAAGTCTTGACCTTTTTCACGTTGACGCCCGACAGCTTGGCCGCTTCCGCATTGCCGCCCGTCATATACAGGATGCGGCCCCAGCGTGTATGATCCAAGATCAGATACGCCGCAAGCACCATTACCACCATTATCCACACCGGCACCGGCAAGCCTATAAACTGGCCTTGGCCGATCCACAGGAACGCGTCGGATAATTGGCCGGGAGCCACGCCGCCGGAAGTCAGCGGCATATTGTTGTAAATGGAGTAGCCTTCTGTATACGTGCGGTGAAGACCAGCAACAATATACATCATACTGAGAGTAGCGAGGAGATCCGGAATGCTGATGACCGTGATCAGGAAGCTGTTGACGAGCCCAACCGCCACGCCGATCAGGAGCGGCAGCAAGAGCACGAGCCACAGCGGCATGTCATACCACACCATCAGCGATGCCGTTACCACGGTCGACAAAGACATTGTCGAGCCGACGGACAGATCAAAGCCGTCCACAACAAGTGTGAACGTGACACCGAGTGCCAGCAGCGTAACGATTGAAATCGACCGGAGGATGTCCGCGAAATTGCCATAACTGAAGAACGCTTCGCTGAGGCTACTGAAATAAAGGATGATTGCAACCAGGAGGATAATCGCACCATATTTAAACAGAAACTGAACTGTGTTCTCTTTCGCTGAGTTTTTCGGTCTTGATAAGCTCTTCTTTTCCACCGCTTGCATAGAATAGTATCCTTTCCTGGGTCGCTTCTTGACGTGATAATTCCTTCACGATCTGACCATCGTACATTACCAGAATCCGATCAGAAATGCCGATTGCTTCATGGATTTCACTGGAGAAATAAAGGCATCCTTTGCCGCTCCCGGCCAGTTCCCGGATCAACTTGAATATATCCACCTTTGCGCCGATATCGACGCCTTTTGTCGGTTCATCGAATAAATAAAGAAGTGAGTCTAGACTCATCCATTTGCCGATGACCACTTTTTGCTGGTTGCCTCCGCTCAAATGGAGTAGCGGCGTTTCCGTGTCATCGGTTTTGATTTTTAATTTTCCGATGATTTCTTCTGCAAATTGTGTTTCGGATGTTTTGTTCATGAACAGTCCCGTTGAAAACTTCCGCAAATTCGGAAACGAGGCGTTGGTCCGTAGTGTCTCATAGACAAACAACCCTTCTTTCCGGCGTTCTTCGGGAATCAGCGCCAGCCCCGCCCGAATCGCATCGCCCGGATGTTTGAGCCGCGTTTTCTTACCCGCAATCTCTACGGTTCCGACGATTTTATCCGATGCGCCGAACAGCGCTTTGGCCAGTTCTGTCTTGCCTGCGCCGACGAATCCTACAATACCCACGATTTCCCCCGTTTTGACGGTTAATGAAACCTCCCGAAGCTTTCCACCGTCCGATAAGCCTTTGACTTCCAGCAAATTCTCGCCTAACGGATGGGGATGGTCCTCAAGTTCCTGGCTCAACGCTTCACCCAGCATTGCTTCTATAATCTGTTCGGCATACGACTCTTCCGTCACGAAAGTGTTCACCCATTTCCCCTCGCGCATCACTGTAATCCGGTGGCTGATGTCAAAGATCTCCGGCAACCGGTGGGAAATAAAAATGCAGCCAACGCCGTCAGCACTCAATTTCTGAATCACCGAAAACAATTTATCCGATTCCGTAAGCGACAAAGGCGCTGTCGGTTCATCGAAAATGATGATCTTCGCCGAATGGACTAAAGCGCGGGCAATCAGCACAAGTTGCTTTTCCGCCAAAGTGAGCGTGCCCGCTTTTCGGGTCACCGAAATTTCTTCCATCTGCAGTTTAGCTAACGTATCCTTCGCCTGTTTGTTTATTTTCTTCCTGGACAGCAGAAAACTGCCGCCAGATGCAAAACTGTCCAAGAGGATATTTTCCGCCACTGTCAGTTCCGCTACGATGGCCGTGTCCACTTCCTGATAGACGCAGTAAATACCATGCTCTTTTGCCTGTTTCGGCGACCGTAAGGAAACAACGTTGCCGTCGAGCCGGATTTCACCGCTGTCCGGACCGTAAACGCCTGAAAGGATTTTAATCATTGTGCTTTTGCCGGCTCCGTTGACGCCGAGCAAAGCATGAACCTCACCTTTTGTGAGAGTTAGTTCTCCTCCTTGCAAAGCAGTAACATGGCCGAAACGCTTTCCGATTGCCTGCATGGTCAATAAATGCTGCATCGCTGCACCTTTCCTTTCACCGGAAGGAGCCGCCCTATTCCGAGGACGGCTCCAAGTCTTTATTGCCCTTCCAATTCGCGCAAGTCATCTGTATAGCCTTGATCGCTTGCTCCCCATCCTTCAACGTATTCGCTCAAGGTTTCTGTTGTCACTGTTTCTTCCGGAAGTTCTGCCGCATCGATGAAGACCGGCTCCAGTACCACTCTTTCTTCAGGCTCTTCACCGTTGATCAATTGGTAAGCGTAACGCACTTGAATGCGCCCGATATCAGTCGGATCCACTGCTGCAGAAGCTACCCACGGGCTACCGTCTTTTTGAATCATCTGTAGATCTTCATCGCTCATATCGATGCTATAAACTTTAATGTCAGTGCGTCCTGCTTGTTCAATGGCACGAACTGCGCCTTTCGCGAATTCATCCCATGCTGCCCAAACAGCTGTAATGTCGCCTTCGTTTGGATATTGTTTCAAAATCGCTTCCATCTGTGCCTGCGTATCAAGCGCTGTATTTTGTGTTGCAGCACCAAAAGCTGCCACTTCTTTAATGCCCGGGTTGTCTTTTAAGAATTGCTCGTAAGCGATTTGGCGGCGCTCCATCGGCGCATAGCCGGCCGTCCAAATTTTCACGATATTCGCTTCTCCGTTGAAGTCATCCGACAATTTCTGCAAGGTCAGTTCCGCCATCAGCTGGTCTCCCTGTTCAAGCGACACCACGCCTTCCACGTCGACTCCCGCGTCAAATGCCACAACCGGAATCCCTTGTTCCACTGCTTTTTCGACACCTTGGTTTAAGGCCTCTTTCGTGCCGTGGTCAATCAAGATAGCGTCTGCTCCCTGGTTAATGGCGGCGTCCAGATTGGAAGCCATTTTAGCTAAATCTCCTTCGGCATTAAAAACCGTAACGCTACCGCCGAATTTCTCAGCCTGCTCTTCGACGCCCGCTATGTACTGAGCTGAAAATGTTCCCAAATTCTGTTGCAGGATCAACGCCACGTTCTTGCCCGCCAGCTCATGTTCCGATGTTGCCGCATTATCACCTGCATCCGTTTCTTCTTCTGTTACCGTTTCCCCTTTTGGTTGGCATGCCACCAATAAAATACTAATAAACAATAATGCCACTATGATTAAAAATGATTGTTTTTTCATGATTTCTCTCCTTATTTGCTTCTTATATTTTTTGTGAATCTCTTACTACAGCTTCGACGCTATGAAAGCGCAAAGAACAAAGCTCCCGCTTAGTTCGATGCCGTACTGACACAGAGAGAAGTCCCTGGAGATATGGAGCAAAACAGCGAAGACTCCCAGGCGAGGTTTTATAAAGTGAAGCTGTTTTGCTGAATATTGATGATATAACCTTACTTAACTGCGACAAGCAATTCCTGTATATTTCGCTCGTAATCCGGATGGATGATGCCTTTTTCCGTGATAATGGCAGTGATGTAGTGGGCCGGCGTTACGTCGAATGCCGGATTAAAGACTTTTGTGTTCTTCGGCGCAATAGGTTGGCCAGCGACATAGGTAATTTCCTCTGCCGACCGTTCTTCTATTGGAATGTTTTTACCGTTCGGAATCTGCAAATCGAACGTGGATACCGGTGCAGCCACATAAAACGGAATGTTGTAAGCTGCAGCCAATATAGCCAAGTTGAGAGTCCCGATTTTATTTGCTGTATCGCCGTTTGCCGCAATGCGGTCAGCGCCGACGATAATGGCTTCGATACCTTTTGCGCTAATGGTGTGAGCGGCCATGCTGTCGGTGATCAACGTCACATCAACGCCTGCCTGCTGCAGCTCCCACACCGTCAGCCGTGCCCCTTGAAACACCGGCCGAGTTTCGCAGGCGTAGACTTCAAACTCCCTACCCAGTTCCTTGCCCAGATGAAACGGTGCCAGCGCAGTGCCGTATTTCGCTGTTGCAATGGAACCGGCGTTGCAAATTGTCAGGACTTTCGTGCGCCCTTCCAATAAATCCAACGCATAGCCGCCTATATTGCGGCAGGCTTGTTCGTCTTCTTCATGGATGCGTATTGCTTCAGCCAGGATTTGAGCTTTAGCGTCTTCAACTGTTTTCGCAGAGTTAATTGATTGCTGCAGCCTGCTAAGAGCCCATACAAGGTTGACTGCCGTCGGACGTGATGAACCAAGATAGATCGCATCTTTTTTCACGTAATGGTGGAAAACTTCTAGCGTTTCCGTCTCATGCCTTTGTGCAGCAAGTGCCAATCCGAACGCTGCCGTGATGCCGATGGCCGGCGCGCCGCGGACTTTCAAGGTAATGATGGCATCGAATGCATCTTCGATCGTGTTGAGTGTAATATATTCCGTTTCGTGCGGCAGTTTCTGCTGATTCAGGATGATTAGTTGGCCGTTTATCCATTGAATCGATAAGGGAATCGCCATATTTAAAATTCCTCCAACAGCGCTGTCACATCATGAATGGATGTTAGCTCGCTGCGTTTTATGATGAATGTTTCCCCAAGTTGGAGAGCTTGTTTTTTGAATTGGATGCGCCGTTCCGCTTCTTCGATGCCGTCGAGATCTTTGACATGCGCCAGACCGATTGTGCGGCGGATTAACTCACAGCCGGCAAAGCCGAGTGTATCCCGGAAAATTTTGTCGAGCACCGATTCCAAGTAACCAGGAACATCTTTGAAGTCTTCAATTCCATCGCTATGCCATAACTGAGAGAAACGCGCTTCAAACACTTCCCACGTATTTATAACATGTCCTACGATTGCTTCTCGATCTTCGCCGTTACGCGTAATGCCCTGAGCAATCAAGTTAGCGATGAACAAACCGACATCAAAGCCGATCGGTCCGTAAAACGCGAATTCTGGATCGATGACCTTAGTTTGATTGTCATCGGCAAAAATGCTGCCGGTATGGAGGTCGCCGTGCAGCAGTGCCTCCGCTTCCGTCACAAAGCTGCGCTTCAGTTTCGCTGCTTCAAGCTTCAAGGCATTGTTGCTCCATATCGCCTCAACCACTTGTCGAAGCTCCGGTTCGAAATTGTTCGTGTCATGGTCGAAGAATGGATCAGTGAAAATCAAGTCTTCCGTGATTTTGCACAGTTCCGGGTTGGAAAATTCCGCCACCAGCCGTTTCTTTTCAAAAGGATGCAACGCAAAGTCTGACGTATGGAATAAAGTCTGAGCCAGATATTCACCGATATGTGCGGATAAATTCGGATAATTCTTCCCTTGTATCAAGCCTTCTCGGGCAATTGTCAGATGAGAAAGGTCCTCCATAATTGTATAGGCCAATGTTTCATCCGTGCCGTATACTTCCGGTACTAGGACAGCTGCAAACTCGCTATGCTTCCGCAGGGCCGCTGCTTCAATCGCTGCACGTTTTAATGTCAGCGGCCAACTTTCGCCCACCACTTTCGCGTAGGGAAGTGCCTGTTTGATGATAACCCCTTTATCGCTTTTCGAGTCACTTACACGAAAGACATAATTCAAATTGCCATCGCCGATTTCCTGGCATTTAAGAATCGCGCCTTCTGGGAAAAGTCTCGCCGCCAATTTGATGGCCGTTTCTTCCGTCAAAGGCTCATATGTTGAAATTGCTGATGTTGTCACAATCATCTTCCTCTCAAATCCAATAATAAAAACGCCTCTTTCCCGAAAGAAAGAGGCGTAGAATTAAGAGGTTCCATGCCTCTTATCTTTCAGAAATCAAATTTCTGATGGAATTAGCACCGTGCCTTGCGGGATGTTCATCCCGGCGCATAAAGCGCCCCTTCTCACGAAGGTATTACGGTCGGTTGCTGGGCGTCATCGGGCCATTGTCCCTCTGCCAGCTCTTGATAAGAGTACTAAAATTGTATGTGGTTGTTGTTCTGTTTTGAATCCTATCACGAGTCAGAATTGACTGTCAATAGGAATTATTTATTTTTTTGATATGAGTTTCGACATATGGAGGACCTTCATTAGCAAGCGACTTGACGTTTGTATTGGGCCCAACTCCTAAAAAATTTCTCATAATTATTTATTGACAGAATTCTTCATACATGGAATAATCAGAATTACTTTATTGTATCGACTAAACCGAATATCCAATTCTTATTTAGAGCAGGTGGAGGGACAAGCCCTACGAAGCCCGGCAACCGGTCCAGTGATGAACACGGTGCTAATTCTTGCAGCCAGAAATGAATGGCTGAGAAATAAGAAGTCGTTAATGCCCTTAACCTCTTCTTATTTGAAGAGGTTTTTTTATGTCTAGATTTTATTAAAGGAGTGTCACATCATGAGCAGACTGACAGCAAGCTACCAGGTATACGGAAAAGCGGGGTCTTTCGAAAAGAAAGCTGAAGGCATTGCGCTAGGACTCACGATCGGATCATGGACTGATTTACCGCTGCTTGAACAGGAACAATTGAAAAAGCATAAAGGTGAAGTGGTGTCAGTGGAGGAATCCCCAGAAGTTCCGCACCCCCTCAAGCCGGATGAAATAAAAGCACACATCACCGTTTCCTATCCAAGTGCGAATTTTTCAGCAGATTTTCCAGCGATCCTGACCACCGTGTTCGGTAAGTTGTCTCTCGACGGTGAAGTAAAATTGCTGGACCTCGACTTTGAAGAAGATCTACTGAAACAGTTTCCGGGACCGCGTTTCGGTATTGATGGTATCCGCGGATTGCTGAATGTCCACGGCCGGCCACTCGTGATGAGCATCTTCAAAGGTGTCATTGGCCGCGACCTCAATTATTTAACAGCACAATTAAGACAGCAAGCACTAGGTGGCGTCGATCTCGTCAAGGACGACGAAATTCTGTTCGACAATCCGTTGACTCCTTTTGAACAACGCATTACCGCGGCAAAAGCAGTATTACAAGAGGTCTATGCTGAAACCGGCCATCGCACACTCTACGCAGTCAACCTGTCGGGCCGCACGTCGCAGCTTCGGGACAAAGCGCGTAGGGCACGTGAACTCGGCGCCGATGCTTTACTATTCAATGTTCATGCGTATGGACTTGATGTGCTACAAGAATTAGCGGAAGACAATGACATTGGGTTGCCTCTCATGGCCCATCCCGCCTTCAGCGGGGCATTCACTTCTTCCCCATTCTACGGTGTCGCAGCTCCGCTGGCTCTTGGCAAGCTGACGCGTTACGCCGGCGCTGACTTTTCGCTCTTCCCCTCTCCCTACGGCAGTGTTGCCATGGAGAAGACAGCGGCTTTGGCACTCGGCGAGCAATTAACGAATGAAAGTCTATTGAAACAGGCGTTTCCAGTACCATCCGCCGGTATCCATCCTGGACTCGTGCCACTTCTCGTCAACGATTTCGGAATCGATAGCATTATCAACGCCGGCGGAGGAGTCCACGGACATCCGGACGGCGCAGCGGGGGGAGGTAAAGCATTCCGTCAGGCTGTTGATGCAGTCCTGAAGAATCAAACTCTTGAAAACGCCAGCGAACAACAACCAGAATTAAAAACAGCATTGGAATTATGGGGGTAAATAATGAAGCAACCAGTCATCTTTTGTGATTTTGACGGTACCATCACGACAAACGATAACATAATCGCAATCATGAAGCATTTCGATCCACCGGGTTGGGAACCCATTAAAGACGACATTCTCGCACAAACCATCTCCATTCGCGAAGGTGTTCAACAGATGTTCTCCCTCTTGCCATCGTCCAAAAAAGATGAGGTCCTCGCCTATGTGCTCGAGCAGGCAGAGATTCGGGAAGGCTTCGAAGAATTTGTGGCTTATACAAAACAAAACAATATACCGCTTTACATTGTCAGTGGCGGTATCGACTTTTTTGTCTACCCACTACTCGAACCGTTCGGACCTTTCGCAGGCATTTATTGCAACGAAGCGGATTTTTCAGGTGACACGATCCACATTAACTTCCCACACGGTTGCGATGATCAATGTGATAGCCAAGGGTGCGGTTGCTGCAAGCCGTCGATTATTCGGAAGTTGCTAGCAGAGGATGCAACGAGCATTGTCATCGGTGATTCGATTACCGACCTGCAAGCGGCAAAACAAGCAGACCTGGTCATCGCTCGCGACTTTCTCATCAAAAAATGTGAGGAACTCGACATCACTTATCAGCCCTTCGAGAAATTCGGGGACGTGACGGAAATCATCGATGCAAGATTGGGGGTGCGGAAATGACCCAACAAACGCTGAATAACTTTCAAGAAAAATGGTCGGAGCTTGCGGACGTTAAGGATGTACTGGCTGCGCGCGACTGGTTTATGGGCACGAGCGGCAATCTTGCGATCAAAGTGAACGATGAACCGCTCCATTTTCTGGTGACCGCAAGTGGCAAGGATAAATACAAACGGACAGATGAGGATTTCCTCCTAGTCGATGAGGCAGGCGAGCCGGTCGAAACCACTCACCTCAAGCCTTCCACTGAAACCTTGTTGCACAGCGCGATTTACAATAAAACCGGTGCCGGCTGTAGCCTTCACGTCCACACCGTTGCCAATAATGTCTTGTCTGAGCTTTACGGCGACGATGGCAAAATTGATTTCAATGGGCAGGAACTTATTAAGGCATTCGGCCTGTGGGATGAAAATGCTCTGCTGAGCATCCCGATTATCGCCAACCACGCCGACATTCCGAAGCTAACCGAAGTTTTTGCGAAACACCTGACAGCCGACAAAGGTGCTGTGCTGATTCGCAACCACGGTATTACCGTGTGGGGCAAAGATGCATTCGAAGCAAAGAAATTGCTAGAAGCGAGCGAGTTTTTATTCCAATATCAGCTGGCCCTTCTGCAACTAAAATAAAACCAAATCAGAGAGGAAGATTTACAATGGCAATCATTAAGATTCAAGGTACAGAGGAAACAATCGAAGTGCAAAACGAAGTCGCGGCATTTTTGGAACAGCAGGAAGTTGTCTATGAGCATTGGGACATCGAGAAATTACCGGAACCGCTTCGTGAAAAATTCGATTTAAGCGATGACGAAAAAGAACAAATTCTTCAAGCATTCAAAACGGAAATCGACGACATCTCAGAGCGCCGTGGCTACAAAGCGGCTGACGTGATTTCCCTATCTGATTCCAACCCGAAGCTCGACGAATTATTGAAAAACTTTCAGCGCAAACACATCCATACGGACGACGAAGTGCGCTACATTGTCAGCGGCCACGGGGTGTTCATCATCCAGGGCAAAGACGAGCGCTTTTTCGAAGTCCATCTGACGCCGGGCGATTTGATTTCTGTACCGGAAAACATCACTCATTATTTCACATTGTCCGATGACCGCAAAGTCGTTGCCGTGCGCATCTTTGTTACGACCGAAGGCTGGGTGCCAGTTTACCAGGAAGAAAGCGTTCAAAGCTGAATAGACTGAAAAACCGCAGCCGTCGCTGCGGTTTTTTTACGACTATCGCATCCGCCTGCACGGGTAATTGACTCTTTTCATGCAGTCATGTAAAATCAATTCTTGTGTGTGTACGTGGTTCGAGATCCTCCCACGTAAAAAAACTAAGGAGTTTTGACAAATGAAAATGAAGACGTTAACAGTCAATGGAATTATTGCTGCACTTTATGTAGCGGTTGCCATGGCTCTTCCCTTTTTAGCGTTTGGTGCTATTCAATTTCGTATCGCTGAGATGTTCAATCACTTGATTGTCTTTAATAAACGCTACATCTTCGGGATTCTCGCTGGTGTATTTATCACTAATCTTTTTTCACCTCTGGGCATGTATGATTTAGTGTTTGGGGTGGCGCATTCAGCCATTTCCTTACTTCTTGTTATTCTAATTGCCCCTAAATTGAAGACGCTGGTTCAGAAGATGATACTCAACAGTATCGTATTCACTTTCACAACGTTCATCATTGCGTATGAGTTGTTGCTCGTTTTTGAACTTCCTTTCTTCTTGACATGGCTAACGGTTGCCGCTGGTGAATTAGCCGTCATGTTAGTGGGAATTCCTGTGTTTATTGCTCTGAATAAACGTCTACAGTTCTCAAAACTACTTGATTAACGTGTACATTTTTGTACGCGTTTTTTTATATCTAAAGAAGGGTATCTTTCGATACAGCTGTCGAAATAAAAAAGATTTATGGTAGGTACATAGAATCTGAGGGAATGAGGAATGACAATGGCCAGATGGAGAAAATGGTCGAAACGAAAAAAATGGGTGTTTTCTATTTTGGTAGTCCTTATTTTAGCTTATACTGTCTCTATTTTATGGCACACTTTTAAACCTTTGCCAGAAGGTGTTTCGTATAATGGAGACCTCCAACCGATTTCATCCATCGATATGGTGACGGATTTAACCTATGCTACGGATACTTCAGGTGACACAAGAAAAACAGAGAATGAGATTTTTAATACCATCTATCAAATGATTGAGGACGCAGAAGAATTCGTCGTAGTCGACTTCTTCTTAGTTGATGGGTTTTTTGAGGAAGATGAAGGATTTCCTCCTATTGTCGATACTTTATCCGAGACTATGGCGGAGAAGAAACGACAAAATCCTGAAATGCCTGTCATCTTTATTACGGACCCTTTGAATCAAGGATATGGTTCCTATGAAAACAAATGGTTCAAAAAAATGCGGGATGCAGGTGTTGAGATCGTCTATACTGACCTCGACAAATTGCGAGACTCTACCCCGATTTACTCTGGAATATATCGTACACTCTTCCAGTGGTTTGATTTTGGTGGCAAAGGATGGATTCCAAATGCAATGGCAAGTGAGGCACCTAAAATGACGATTGCATCCTACCTCACTTTACTAAATGTAAAAGCCAATCACCGAAAGCTTGTAGTCACGGAAAAAGAAGGGATGGTGTCTTCTGCGAATCCACATGATGCAAGTGGCTTACACGGAAATATTGCTTTAAAATTTACGGGTTCCGCGTTACTTAATGATTTATTAGAAGCAGAAGAAGCTGTGTCCAAGTTTTCAGGTGGTCCAGATTTACCTCGCGTAACAGAAATCGAAGAAGAAGCTGTCTATGAAGGGCAACTACTGACGGAGAAAAAAATCTTGGATGCTCTATTAACTGATATTGCAGCAACAAAAGAAGGCGATTCAATTCATCTCATGATGTTCTTTATTGCGAAGCGGGATATTGTGAACGCCCTTATCGATGCGGCAAACAGAGGGGTCGATGTTAAATTAATTCTCGATCCCAATGAAAATTCATTTGGACGAGAAAAATCAGGGCTGCCGAATCGACCAGTTGTACAGGAAATGGTGGAGGATACTGAAGGAAAACTAGAGGTCAGGTGGTACAACACTGTCATCGGTCAGTACCACAGCAAAGCAATTCACATCCAAACCAATCGATCGGTTATTTCAAGTGGAGCTGCCAACTACACGGAACGTACATTAGACAATTACAATCTTGAAGCCAATCTGCGTGTCGTCGCTGAGAATGACAGTGATCTCGCTCGAGAATTCACAGCCTATTTCGAACGGCTCTGGACGAACCAAGACGGAGTCTTCACTCTAGATGTGGAAGAGTACCAGGATGGTTTCACCTGGTGGCAACGCTGGATTTATGCATTCCAAAAATTAACCAAGGTAACCACCTACTAAACACGTATCCTCTTGCCGGAGGATACGTTTTTTAATAGGGATTTGGTTGATAAAGAAAAGCAGGCGACTTTTTGGTATTGTCATAGGGTTTATGAAATACATGTGTTGTAGCTGGTGACATCGGTGGTATTAACCAACTCCATGTACCTGTAACGTCTCTGCCTTTCTTTGACTCTTGCTCTTCAAATTGTTTGAACTGGATAGCAGCTGTGTGATGATCCACTATGCTGACTCCCTGTTCTCGAAAGGAATGCAATACCGCGACGTTTAACTCGACAAGTGCTCGGTCCTTCCATAGGCTCGATGCACTTTTTTGATTTAGTTGTAATAAATCTGCGACAGCAGGAAGTTGGTTGTAACGGTGTTCATCCGCAAGATTTCGCGCACCGATTTCAGTTCCCATATACCACCCGTTAAAAGGCGCTGCTGGAAACTCAATGCCTCCAATCTCTAGTTTCATGGAAGAAATGATAGGCACTGCATACCATTTCAAAGATAAGTCAGTAAATGCGGGAACTTCCGGATGAGAAAGCTGGACTTCAAGAACTACATCCGGCGGTATGCGAACAATGACTGGTTCTTCGTCACCTACTTGGAAAATGAGTGGAAGGACATCAAAAGGAGTCCCTTTGCCTTCCCAGCCCAGTCGTTCACATTGCTGAGTAAATGCCAGTGAATCGGAATCGCCTATAATCGTCTCACCCACCTGATAGCCTGCATATCGAATCAATTGATGATTCCATATACGAACGGAAGGATGAAAGACCGTGATGGTCGGCTTGATTTTGCCTTGATTGGTCGCATAGCGGATATGATCAATCAATGCGTCGGCAATTTCCTCTGATTGCTGGATATGTCGACAATCCCGTACATGCATGGTTTTCCAAAAGAGACGACCAATACATTTATTACTATTTCGCCAAGCAAGTTTTGCTCCATAATTTAACTCTTCATATGTTAAGGAGTATGTACCGGTTGCCTCAATTTCAGCAGCAACTTCACTACATCTATTGTGAAAATCAACAGGGTCTTTGTGTTCTTCTTCAAAGAAGTGTTTTAAAAATTGGTGTGCTTGAGTTTTCATAGGTTCTACCCTCCCCTTCTATCCTATCTTGCGGACGGGAGAAAACGCAAAAAAAGCCCTCTAACACACGAGAGCTTTGTGACCGTTATTTGTCGGTGGATGTTGGAAAATCATTGTCGACTATGTAGCGATTTCTTCCTTGCAGCTTCGCATCATAGAGAAGTTGATCCGCCTGATGATAGAGATATTCAAAATGTTCGTGAACATTTCGAGAAGTAACGAGCCCTCCTCCACTGATTGTCAGTTTAGATTGCGTAGAGGGCGTTAGTGTATAATAAAGTCCGATTTTTTCAATTTCTTGTTTTAACTGATATAAGATGTTGTTTGCTTGCTGGGGTTCAGTAACGGATACGATGCACAAAAATTCCTCTCCTCCCATGCGGGAGACAATCCCGGTATGCGCTTGCTGGTCGATAACCAATTGCATAGCAGCTGAGGCCAGTTTGAGTGCTTCGTCTCCTTTGACATGTCCATGAACATCATTATATTTTTTAAAATAATCGACATCCAAAAGTAAGAAGAGGTGAAGCTCCTTCGTGAATTTAGGAAGTGCATGGAACAACCCTTTACGGTTCAATATCTTTGTTAATTCATCGGTATAGATTTCTTCACTTAACTGTTCATTCGATTTCTTTAGTTGTCTATAAAGAAGCTTTTGATGATCAATTTCATATGTTAACTGTTCATTTAGTCGAGCTAATGACTCATGGTCTGTTCCCTGCAAAAGCTCGACCCGTAAGAGCTCCAGTTTACCTCGTACAACGGAGGCTTCAATTACTTGTTCCACTTTATGATAGTGTTTAAAATAATTTAGTGCAGCTTCAAACTCTTTATTCCGTTCATAGTATTCTGAAAGACGCTTATACACTTTTTTCAGTTGCTGATGAGCATTCATTCCTGCAGCAATTCGTTCCGCTTCAAGTAACAACTCTTCATAGCTCGACTCGTAATCGGATACGAGGTCAGACAGATTTAGTATGACTTCCGTAAGATAAAGTTGATTTCCCCCTGCCGATAATCTCCGGTAAGCTTGTTGGTAAAAATAATCGGCTTTTTTAGTATTCCCTTGCCTCCAGAAAACCGATCCCAACTTATTTTCGATGTCCGCTAATGCAGAAAAATCATCCTCGTGAATCAGTATCTGATAACTTTGAATAAAATAATCGTAGGCCTTCTCGAGCCTGTCTTCTATCATATGAAGTTGCCCTAAATTTTCAAGAATAATGGCCTGAAAGAATAGTTCATTCAGATGCTCGGCATGATCAAGAGCTTGTTGATAATGTTGTTTGGCATAAAGAAAGTCTTCTGTTTCACGATAGACTTCACCGATATTGTTTTCAATGCGACAGAGTGTCATCATATAATCGTTCGCTTTCGCGATGTCTTTGGCTTGAAAGAATTGTTTTAATGCCTTTTCATAAAATCCATTATAGAAATAAACGACCCCGATCAAATTATATGTTTTCGCCAATCCTTCAGAACATTCTACGTGTTGAAAGACTTGTTCCGCCTGGTACGCGTAGTTTAAACACTGCGCCATCTTCGATAAATAACGATACGCAAGCGCTATTAAAAAATAGACTTCCCCCTGCTGTTGTTCAGGAAGAGTTTTCGTTTCTAGAAGTTGAAGAGCTTGGTCAATGACCGACTGCGGGTCTTTAGGTATACGGGCGTGCCATTCTTTCCAAAGCTGCATCCAACTTCCCTCCATTTCCATCATATATACTTATTTTAAGGAAATCGAGAGAATGCGTAAACACCTATTTTTTAATAGAAATAGAAGCTACAGTGATGTCTGTAGCTTCATCAATTACGTCCCACAATATGTGACAAATGGTTGATCGGTATCCGGCGGCAATTGCTGCTTTGTCAGTTGGTCTTGTGTATAGTCAAAGGGATTTTTTACTAGTGTCAGTAGTTCATAAAACGGTTGCATGTTCCCCACTTCTTCAGCTATGTCTAATGCCTGTTGAACCAAATGATTTCGCGGGATGAGAGCAGGATTGACTTGTTGCATCCGCTTACGAAGTTCAAGCGAATCTTCTTCAGCCGTCGCTTGCTGCCAATCGGCAAGCCAACGAACCCCTACTTCCGTCCTGAACACAGACTCTGTCTTAGGTATTCCTAATGTTAAGCTTCGGAAAGTGAGTGTAAAGTCAGCCTTCTCACTGGCCATGAGCTCAAGCAAACGATTGGCGAGACGGACATTCTCAGGTGTTGTTTCAAGGAATCCGATTTTTTTAATCAAGCCTAAATTGTAGGCATCTTGGAATGATTGAGGAAACTGATCTAAAATCTGTTGTGCGTCACCTGCTGCTTGCTCGGGATCTTCATGTAAGAGCGGCAAGAGGCTTTCGGCAAAACGAGCCAGATTCCATCCTGCTATTCCAGGTTGATTACCATAGGCATATCTTCCTTGGCGGTCGATTGAACTGAAGACAGTGGCTGGATCGTACGTATCTAAAAAGGCGCACGGACCATAATCAATGGTTTCACCACTGAGTGCCATGTTATCTGTGTTCATGACGCCGTGAACGAACCCTACGAGTTGCCACTTCGCTAGTAATTCGGCCTGTTGGTGAATGACATGTTCAAGCAAGGCATGATATGGGTTTTCATTTGTTTCGATTTGAAAGTGTGCAAGAGCATAGTCAGCTAATGCCCGAAGATCTTCTGTCGTGCCATAGTTTCGGGCGTATTGGAATGTTCCCACGCGCAGGTGACTTTTCGCGACACGAGTTAAAATAGCTCCTGGCAAGACACTCTCCCGTTGTATCCCTTCTCCTGTGTAGACGACCGCGAGAGACCGCGTTGTGGGAATCCGTAATTCATTCATCGCTTCACTCATCACGTATTCTCGTAACATCGGACCAAGAGCCGCGCGCCCGTCCCCACCTCGTGAAAATGGCGTTCTTCCACTTCCCTTTAACTGAATATCTCGACTTAGTCCGTCTGCTGCTTGTCGTTCCCCGAGGAGTATGGCACGGCCATCGCCGAGCATGGTAAAGTTCCCGAATTGATGCCCAGCGTACGCTTGCGCAATCGGAGTCAACGAATCAGGAATCTCATTTCCAGCTAAAAGACCTGTTAAGTGTTCCGGTGTCTCTTCGATATGTAATTCTTTTGCAAGCTCATCGTTCCAAATAATAAGTTGCGGCTCATGGACGGGTGTAGGATGTACTTTTTTATAGAATATCTCTGGTAGATTTAAATAGGATTGCGTTAGGTTCACAAGTAGAACTTCCCTTCTGAATCGAAAATTGTACAAACAGTATACATTCTGTGCGAAAGAAATACGAATTATGCGACTTCTTCTTACATCTTCGTTACTATAGAAAGTAATACACGTTGATGAGGGAGGAAAAAATAATGAACCTAACTGTTTATTTAGCTGGTCAAATTCATGATAATTGGCGAGAAGATGTGAAACAGCTAACTTCTCAAAAAAATCTATCGATCACTTTCGTCTCCCCACAAACCAATCATGACCGATCAGATCATGTAGGTGAAGCGATCTTAGGCACTCAACCTTCTGATTATTATAAAGACGATGCAGCATCCGCAATAAACAATTTGCGAACGCAAGTGCTATTACAAAAATCAGATGTCGTTCTCGCACTTTTTGGTGAGAAGTACAAGCAGTGGAACACGGCCATGGACGCCAGTATAGCTATCGCCCTGGGCAAACCAGTCATTATCGTTCGACCGGAATCGCTCATCCATCCGTTAAAAGAGCTTTCTAATAAAGCCAATGTTACGGTAGAGACCCTCGAACAGGCTGTAGAAGTTTTCGCCTATATTTTCGAATAAAAGTACCTCCAAGAGATGCATTCTTTTGGCGGTTTTGTGTCAGTCCACTGACTGTCATCACCCTGTAACAACTTCCGGAAAAACGGATTCGAGAGATTAGATTAAACCCCTTCGAGTAGGGTAGAATAAAGCCAAGTAGCAATTTGTTTTGTCGTTTGTTATCACACAATTGAGGTGAACAAAATGGGAAATGAAGAAGCCGTATTTTTTAGTCGGTTACTGACCGAAATGACCCTATCCTTCCATATTATCTATGCGACCATCGGCGTTGGTGTACCACTGATGATCATGCTCGCCCAATGGGTAGGGATACGAAAGAATGATGAACATTATATTCTCTTGGCACGCCGATGGGCACGAGGATTTGTCATTACCGTCGCCGTCGGTGTTGTGACCGGAACCGCTATCGGTCTGCAATTATCTCTTCTCTGGCCGAACTTTATGGAGCTCGCGGGACAAGTCATTGCGTTGCCACTCTTTCTGGAAACGTTCGCATTTTTCTTTGAGGCTATATTCTTAGGAATTTATTTGTACACATGGGACCGTTTTGAAAACCAGAAGAAGCATTTATTACTACTCGTTCCAGTCGCAGTTGGCGCAGGAATGTCTGCTGTGTTTATTACAATCGTCAATGCCTTCATGAATACACCTCAGGGATTCGATCTAGTTGACGGGGAACTCGTCAACATTAGCCCGCTTATCGCGATGTTGAACCCGGCGATGCCGACGAAGGTCGCACATGTCGTCTCGACAGCACTTATGACGTCTGCGTTTATTCTTGCCGCCATTGGAGCCTTCCGCTTATTGCAAGGCTCGAATCACATCTACCATAAGAAAGCTGTTTACTTAATGGTGAAGGTCGGCCTCGTGTTCTCGATTGCTACGGCACTAATCGGGGACTTCTCAGGTAAATACTTAGCTGAGTACCAACCGGAAAAGTTAGCCGCTGCCGAGTGGCACTTTGAAACAGCAGGAAATGCTCCACTTATTCTTTATGGCATATTAGATGATGGTGAAGTTAAATACGCCCTCGAGATTCCATACGCACTCAGCATCCTGGCTCACAACGATCCGACGGCAGAAGTGATTGGACTCGACCAGTTTCCAGAGGATGAAATCCCACCACTTTACATTCATTATTTCTTTGATGTGATGGTCACGATCGGGATGTTCATGGTCGTCTTATCGGCTTTCTATGTCGTTGCCAAATGGCGTAAATGGAAACTAGGTAACTCCCGATTCATTCTCAGGCTCATCGTTGCAGGTGGACCTTTATCAATGATTGCGATCCAAGCCGGTTGGTGGATGACGGAAGTTGGTCGCCAACCTTGGATCTTACGAGGCATTATGAGAGTCGATGAAGCCGCTACATCAAGTGGAAGCGTCGATATCATGGTCGTAGCATTCGCCCTTCTTTACTTGATTCTCGGTGTGGGAAGTGTGGTCGTATTACGTCGCATGTTCCGCAACAATCCAGTAGAAAAAGAACTTGATAAAATGGAAGCTGATCGATTGGCAGGTGAGACAAAATGACGTTAACTCTTGAAATTATCGGAATTACGGTCCTATGGTTTTTCCTGTTCGGTTATGTCATCGTCGGCTCGATTGACTTTGGTGCAGGATTCTTCAACGCCTATAGCTTGTTGACGAACCGACAACACATTTTAACCAAAATTATTCAGCGGTACTTATCACCCGTCTGGGAAGTAACGAACGTATTCCTCGTCTTCTTCTTTGTAGGGATCATCGGATTTTTCCCGAAAACCGCTTTTTATTACGGAACCACCTTGCTCGTTCCGGCAAGTATCGCCATCATCTTACTGGCCATTCGCGGGTCATATTATGCGTTTGAGACCTACGGCTCGCGCGGGCACAAAGGATATTCGTTTATGTACGGAGCAGCAGGTCTCTTGATTCCCGCTTCCCTTTCCGTTGTACTCACGATTTCTGAAGGTGGCTTTATCGATATGATCGATGGCCAACCGGTTCTCGATTACTCCCGACTGTTCTTAAGCCCCTTAACATGGAGTATCGTTGTGCTCGCGATTGCAGCCACTCTTTACATTTCGGCTGTATTTTTAACTTGGTATGCAGACAAAGCAAAAGACCCAGAAGCCACAAAGCTGCTTCGGAAGTACGCGTTGATCTGGGCGTTGCCTACCATGATTACAGCTACAGGTATCATTGTAGAACTTCGTGCACATAATCCGGAACACTACGCAAACATTCTCGACGTCTGGTGGGCATTCTTGATTTCCGGACTGATGTTTGCAGGGACTGTCTATCTATTATGGACAAAACGCTATTACGGATGGGCATTTCTGCTCCTTGTCGGCCAGTTCTTTGTCGCGTTTTTTGCGTATGGCTGGTCACACCGTCCGTACCTGTTATATCCGTATTTAACAATCTACGATAGCTTTACGAATGAAGCGATGGCGATTGCGTTAATTATTGCATTCATCGCGGGACTCGGTCTCTTGTTGCCGTCACTTTACCTTCTCCTCCGCTTGTTCTTGTTTAACAAAGACTATGTGGCAGGGAAAAAAGAAGACAATCACGCTTAGGAGGAAAGAACATGACAAACTTTTTTATTTTCTACGCCCCGTTTATTGTTCTCTTTGGTGCCATCGCAACTGTCTTCTGGTGGGCTCCCAAAGACGGAATCATTCGAAAAGAAGAGTAACCAAGAGCTCCTGCTTCGGCAGGAGTTTTTTCATGATATAATGGAGAAATGACTTGAAGAAGATCGGAGTTCGAATCGATATGACTGTACAAAAAAATGACCGTTTGACGGTCTTTGTTGAAGATTTAACACACGACGGGCAAGGCGTCGCAAAAGTCGACGGCTATCCCCTCTTTATTAAAGGTGCACTTCCGGATGAGGAAGTCGAGATCCATGTTGTCAAGGCACTGAAAAAGTATGGGTTCGCCAAATTACTTGAGGTAAATAAGCCTTCCCCTTTCCGCGTTTCCGCACCCTGTCCGGTATTTGAAACGTGTGGAGGGTGTCAGTTACAACACCTTAGTTACGAAGGTCAATTGATGGTGAAAGAAAAGCAAGTCCGCAGTGCCATGGAACGCATCGGAAAGATCCATGCACCTGTCCTTCCGGTGAAAGGAATGGACAACCCGTGGCGCTACCGAAACAAGTCCCAGATTCCATTTGGACTTGAGGATGGTCGCGTCGTAGCTGGCTTTTACAAGAGTGGCTCGCACGACATCGCGGATACCCCGACGTGTCTCATTCAAAGTGAGGAAGCAGATCGCTTGATGGTAGCGTTGAAAGAACGCGCACTTGAATTTGGTTTGACACCTTACGATGAAAAAACGGGACAGGGACAACTACGTCATCTGGTTGTACGTACAGGGTATGTCAGTGGCGAGACGATGGTCGTACTAGTCACGAAATCTCGCAAAATTTCACAACCCGAGCGCTTGATTCAACTGATTCGCGAAATAGAACCGACGACTGTTTCGATTGTTCAAAACATCAATCCCGCACGCACTAATGTGATCTTTGGGGAAGAAACGTTCGTGCACTGGGGCAAATCGCAAATCGTGGATTCGATTGGCGACATCCAATTTGAAATTTCAGCCCGCTCATTCTACCAAATCAATCCGGTGCAAACGAAAGTGTTATATGAGCAAGCTTTAGAATACGCAAATCTGACAGGCCATGAAACGGTCATGGATGCCTACTGCGGGATTGGCACGATTTCCTTATTCCTTGCGCAAAAAGCGAAGTCTGTGGTTGGTGTGGAAATTGTTCCACCCGCTGTTGAGGATGCCCGTCGTAACGCAGTGCTCAATGGGTTTACAAATGCGGAGTTTGAAATCGGGGCAGCGGAAGATGTGATTACAGCCTGGTACGAAGCCGGCCAAGTTCCGGATGTGGTCGTGGTGGATCCACCTCGCAAAGGACTAGACGGCAAACTGATTGAGACACTCGTAGCGCATAAACCACGACGAATCGTCTACGTGTCGTGTAATCCAGCGACACTTGCACGTGACTTGCGTCTCTTTGAAGATGGCGGTTACACGATTCATGAAGTACAACCGGTTGATATGTTCCCACATAGTACACATGTCGAATGTGTGACGTATTTAACGATATAAGAGTTTTGTAGGAGGATTTGATGTAACATGAAAGAAAATTTTTGGCAAGAGCTCCCTCGTCCCTTCTTTGTTCTCGCACCGATGGAAGATGTGACAGACGTTGTCTTCCGGCACGTGGTCGCAAAGGCTGGCCGGCCCGATGTCTTCTTTACGGAATTTACGAACTCAGATAGTTACTGTCATCCCGACGGTATACAAAGTGTCCGCGGTCGATTGACCTTCACAGAAGACGAGCAGCCGATGGTCGCACACATTTGGGGAGACAATCCCGAATACTTCCGCCAAATGAGCATTGGCATGGCGGAAATGGGCTTCAAAGGCATTGATATCAATATGGGATGTCCCGTACCGAATGTCGCTTCTCGCGGCAAAGGTAGCGGCTTGATTTTGCGACCGGACGTGTCAGCAGAATTGATTGAAGCAGCGAAAACTGGCGGTCTACCTGTCAGCGTCAAAACCCGTCTTGGGTATACAGAGATCGAGGAATGGAAAGAGTGGCTTGCGCACATTTTGAAACAAGACATTGCGAACCTCTCAATCCACTTGCGCACACGCAAAGAAATGAGTCAAGTCGATGCCCACTGGGAACTCATTCCGGAAATCAAAGCACTGCGCGACGAGATTGCGCCTCAAACGATGCTCACCATCAATGGTGATATTCCGGACCGGACAAAGGGTCTCGAGCTTGCAGAGAAATACGGCATTGACGGTGTCATGATTGGTCGTGGTATCTTTAAAAATCCCTTTGCATTTGAAAAAGAGCCTCGTGAGCACACACCGGAAGAGTATCTGGAATTGCTTCACTATCAGTTAGAGTTGCAAGATCAGTACGCCGAGCAAGTCCCTCGCTCCATCTCGGGCCTTCATCGTTTCTTCAAAATTTATGTGAAGGGGTTCCGCGGTGCTGGGGAACTGCGCAATCGCTTGATGAACACGAAGTCCACGGCGGAAGTGCGTCAGGTGTTGGCGGAGTTTGAGAGTCAGCAGCTGGTGTAGAAAGGCAGCTGGTGCGAGTTTCGAGGCAACTGGTGCAAATATCGCCGCCGCTAGTGCGAATAATGAAACGTCTGGGGCATTCCGCTCTGGCTGGTGCGATTATCCCCCATCTACCACAAACCAATAATTATCACCTCACCAAATGAAAACACCTCCCGCCAGGAACGAATGCATCGCATCCTTCCTAACAGGAGGTGTTTTTTAACTCATTAAATCTTCATTCACCAAACCAACCTTATCCTGCTCCGGCAACAAATGAACCGGGGCCATGATCTCTACGTGGCGATGCAAGTTCTCAAATACTGCTGGCAATGTGCCACCGTATTCCCCGTCGAGATTCAGCAGGACTGACTCTTCAGACGTCACTGTGATTTTCGACGCTTTCCGATAAATAACATGTGGATCCGATAAGTGTTCCCCTCGTATTGCTAGTGTCGCTAAGCGAATGAACTCGGCAATATTGACCTTCTTCAAAATCAACAATGTAAACTTTCCATCGTTGATGCTCGCATCCGGCGCCAGTTTCTCAAAGCCGCCGACCGAATTCGTGAGACCAATTAAGAACATCATGGCTTCCTCGTCAAACACTTCGCCGTCAAATTCGATATGGAGCTGAGAAGCTTTGATGGACGGCAACATTTCAATTCCCTTTAAATAATAGGCCAACTGGCCAAGGACTGTTTTTAAACGGCTTGGGACCTCGTATGTCAGTTCCGTAATGCGTCCGCCCCCAGCGATATTGATAAAGAATGTATCGTTGACCTTGCCGACATCGACGGGAATAGAATCGCCTGACGTAATGATATCAACGGCCTTCGAAATATCGCGTGGAATATGAAGCGCCCGCGCGAAATCATTGGTGGTACCCATTGGAATAAGGCCCAGTTTCGGACGGTTTTCATAAACACTGACTCCTGCGACGACTTCATTCAACGTTCCGTCGCCACCAGCAGCGACGATTAAGTCAAAGTCATTTTCCACCGCTTTTTTGGCAGCGGCTGCCGCGTCTCCTGCTCCTGTCGTTGCGTGACAAGACGTTTCATAACCTGCGAGTTCCATTGCTTCTAATACTTCCGGCAAGTGACGTTTAAATAATTCTCTTCCGGATGTCGGATTATATATAATACGTGCACGTCTCATCGCGTGAACCTTCTTTCTACACAAACTCTATACATTAAGACAGTCTATGTCTGGCAGATGTTCCCGATTCGTTACAGAACGTGCATCCATTTTTCACGAATACTACTATAGGTGGCCATATGGAAATCTGCATTGGACTCAAACTGAGCCGATACGTCTTGGAAAACTTTTTTCTGCTCTTCCTCAAACTCCGGCGCATCTTGCGCAGGTAGCTTTGCTTTCGCGTCCATAACATAGGTCTGCACCATGTCCGCACGTGGTCCCCACGTCTCGATGACTTCGCCAGCTTCATTCATCAACAAATACTTCGGAATCGAACGTCCGCCGTTCGTTAAATAGCGGTCAATGAGATCCGTGTCGGCATCTCGTAAGGATACATGTACTTCCGTATCTGTTGCTTCCGCAATGCGGCGCAGAATGGCATTGTTCATCATGGCATCCCCGCACCAATCTTCCGTAATAGCAAGGATGTGAAGATTCGCGTCTTTTAAACGAGTTAAAAACTCATCATCTGCTGGCACGTGAAACGATTCGTAGATGTGGAAAGACCCTTCTTTTTTCGTCGACATGGCGTCCATGTAGTCCGCTAGTGTTTGACCTTCTTCAAAATATTGCTGTTCTGTTTTCATAAGTTATTTGCCTCCCTTATATCCAATAGCATACCATGAATTCCCAAAATAAGGCTCGTCCAAACAAGGACGAGCCACATCAATTACCGTTGTTGTATTTCTTCAAGAAGTAACTTATTGACCATTGGCGGATTTGCTTGGCCTTTCGTTGCTTTCATGATTTGACCGACAAGGAACCCAATTGCACGGTCTTTCCCATTCTTAAAGTCTTCAATTGATTGAGGATTAGCATCCAGCGTCTGCGTAACGATATCACGAAGAGCGCCTTCATCCGAAATCTGAACAAGCCCTTTCGCTTTCACGACCTCTTCCGCCGTGCCACCATTTTCGACAAGTTCTTTAAAGACTTTCTTTGCAATCTTGGAACTGATGGTGCCGTCTTCAATCAACTTCACCATACCTGCAAGTCCTTCAGGCGTCAATTTCGTATCATGCAACTCTTTTTGTTCTGCGTTCAAGTACGCAGACAAGTCTCCCATCAACCAGTTCGTTGACAGTTTCGTGTCTGCCCCAAGAGCAATCGTCTCTTCGAAGAAATCGGACATTTCTTTTGTCAACGTCATCACGCGTGCGTCGTACTCGGTCAATCCAAGTTCGTTTACATAACGTGCTTGACGCGCATCTGGAAGTTCCGGAAGTTCTTCACGAACACGGTTCATCCACTCTTCATTGATAACGATCTGGACAAGATCCGGCTCTGGGAAGTAACGGTAATCGTCTGCCCCTTCTTTGACACGCATCAAGAGGGTCTTTCCAGTAGACTCATCATAACGACGCGTCTCTTGAAGAATTTCTCCGCCTGACTTGAGGACTTCCGCCTGACGAATTTGCTCATGCTCCAACCCTTTTTTCACGTAGCTAAAGGAGTTCAAGTTTTTCAGTTCCGCTTTGGTACCGAATTTTTCTTGCCCATATGGACGCAAGGAAATGTTCGCATCACAGCGAAGAGATCCTTCTTCCATCTTACAGTCTGAAACGCCTGTAAACTGGATGATTGCTTTCAATTTTTCTAAATAGGCATATGCCTCTTCTGGTGTGCGAATGTCTGGCTCTGAAACGATTTCCACAAGCGGCGTTCCTTGACGGTTGAAGTCGACAAGTGAATAGCCTTTATCAGTGTGAGAAAGTTTCCCCGCATCTTCTTCTAAGTGAAGACGGGTAATCCCGATACGCTTCGTTTTGCCGTCTACTTCAATTTCAATCCAACCGTTTTCGCCGATCGGCTTATCAAATTGAGAAATCTGATACGCTTTTGGGTTATCCGGATAGAAATAGTTTTTACGGTCAAACTTCGTGACCGGTGCGATGTCCATATTTAATGCCATCGCTGCACGCATGCCCCACTCGACAGCTGTTTTGTTGACGACCGGAAGAACACCTGGATAGCCTAGGTCAATTACGTGCGTGTTTGTATTTGGTTCCGCCCCAAAGTGTGCAGGAGACGGAGAGAACATTTTTGATTCAGTTTTCAATTCTACGTGGACTTCAAGTCCAATGATGGTTTCAAAGTTCATTATGCGTTTACCTCCCAAAGAGCTGGGGTTTGTTTGTGGAAGTCTGTCGCGGATTCATAAGCAGACGCCACTTGATAAATCGTTGATTCATCAAAATGTTTTCCGATAATTTGCAGACCGAGTGGTAAACCATTGGAGAATCCACAAGGTACAGAAATTCCTGGTACTCCTGCAAGGTTTACAGGAATCGTTAAAATATCGTTAGCATACATCGTTAATGGATCATCGACTATTTCACCGACTTTAAATGCTGGGGTTGGTGTCGTTGGCCCTACAATCACATCATACTCTTCAAATACTTTTTCAAAGTCTTGTTTAATGAGAGTACGCACTTTTTGTGCTTTTAAATAATACGCATCATACGAACCGGCACTTAATGAATACGTCCCTAACATGATTCGGCGTTTCACCTCGTCACCAAAGCCTTGGGCACGTGTCATTTTGTAAAGTTCTAATAAGTTCGTTGCCTCTTCTGCACGGTAGCCGTAACGGATTCCGTCGAAGCGTGCTAGGTTTGACGATGCTTCTGATGAAGACAGCAGATAATAGGTCGCAAGAGCATATTCAGAGTGTGGAAGAGATACTTCTTCCCATACTGCGCCTTGTCCTTCTAGCACTTTAAGAGCCGCAAGAACCGACTCCCGGACTTCCGGACTTACGCCGTCTCCCATATATTCTTTTGGCACACCAATTTTCAACCCTTTGATTGGTTTGCCAATCGCTTCTGAGAACTTTGGAACCTCTACGTTTGCGGACGTTGAATCCATTGGATCTACTCCGGAAATGACTTCGAGTAACTTTGCGTTATCTTCAACGTTACGCGTGATTGGACCAATTTGATCAAGGGACGAGGCAAACGCGACGAGTCCAAAACGTGATACGCGGCCATATGTAGGCTTCATTCCAACAACTCCACAGAATGCCGCTGGTTGACGAATCGAACCACCTGTATCTGATCCAAGTGTGAATGGTACTTCTCCAGCAGCAACTGCCGCAGCTGACCCACCTGAAGACCCACCTGGTACGTGGTCAAGGTTCCACGGGTTGCGTGTTTTCTGATACGCCGAGTTTTCAGTCGAAGAACCCATCGCAAATTCATCCATATTGATTTTACCGATGGTAATCATTCCGGCTTCTTTCAGTTTGCGTACAACGGTTGCATCATAAATAGGGTTGAACCCTTGAAGAATCTTACTTGAACACGTGGTTTCAAGGCCTTCTGTAACAATGTTGTCTTTGACACCGATCGGAAGTCCGAATAATGGGCCACGGTCTTCTGCAGGAACGGATTCCAGTTCTTCTGCTTGTTTCAGTGCTTGTTCTTTATTCAATGCAAGGAACGCTTGGACGTCGCCATCTACTGCTTCAATGCGCGCATAGGCTTCTTCCGCGAGTTGACGAATCGATACGTCCTTTGATGCGATTTTTTCTTGCAATTGTTTTGCTGAGTGTGAAAAATAGCTCATCGTGGGCCGCCTCTCTATTCCATAATTGCAGGAACTTTCACTTGTCCTGCTTCTTGTTCTTTCACGTTCTTCATCATGATGTCGCGGTCAAGACCTGCTACAGACTTGTCTTCACGCAACACGTTTACGAGTGGAAGAACATGCGTTGTCGGTTCCACGTCCGTTGTATCCAGTTCGTTTAACTTATCAGCAAACTGTACAATTTTCGCCAGTTGCTCTGTAAAATGTTCCACTTCTTCTTCCGTAATTGCAAGACGCGCTAAATGCGCGACGTGACGTACTTCTTCTTTAGTAATGGTTGCCACAGAAGACACCTCCATAGATTTAAATCATACAGTCCATCATAGCATTTATTGCTTTACTTGAACAGAGTATCGTCATTCGTAGATATGAACAAACGGCGTTTCTTCATTTGCTTCTCGTTTGATGAGCGCTTGTTCGCCTTCAATTGAGGTGATGTTCACTTCCACAGGCAAATCCGCAACAAAACTAGTATTGAGTAAACCTGCGACATATTGTGTAAATCCTATAATTTCCGCTTCACCAAAAAATTGAATGGGAATAGTAATTGTCAGTTTTTGCAAGACACTGTCTCGATAAAAACCGGTTCCGATGACGCTAGTGTAATTCGGGAAATACGTCTCCACATTATATTTAAAGTTTCGGAAAGCCGTATCCATGTCCCGGTACTGCTCCACTGCATTGGATGTTGGGAACGTGACATACTGCTCATTGATCGGTGCCCAGTTGGAAACCGTTCCTCCATTATCTGCAACACCGTAACTAAAATACGTACCTGGTACAATCGCATTGCGACTGTTTTGCTTAAATAACCCTACTGTAATCGGAACTTCAGCAAGTCCTGGCATTGCACGCATACGTGTCACGATTTCATTTGCGATACGACGACCGTTCTCTGTAATTTGGTCATCCGATAGGGGCTGTTCAAATACAGGTCCATAATCGACTTCAGTATAGTAATAGATCGAGTTCAGGGCAAGACCGATCGACACCCCGCCGAGCTTCATCGTATTCCCTTCTCGTACCAAGTAATTCTGTTCCACAATATGTGTAAGGTAAACAGGTGCTTGCGTGGCTTTTTCTCGCCCCGTCAGTCCTTGATCGTCCGGATTCAGTCCAGCTTCCGTTTGATTGCTGCGAGCGAGCCATGAACTAATCGTCGACCTGTCTAGATACTGACCTTCTTGGAAGTAGTACTGATCAGTAGGAAACTCATTTTGTGATAACCGCATAAGCCCCTTTTCCACTTCGACGACATCATATTTCGTTGCCATATTGGAAACGACCAGCCCGCGGCTCTTGCTCTCTGCATAAGGGAGAATCGTTGAATAATACGTTTCATCCAGTCGAACAGATGGCAATACGACCGTGCGTGCTTCTGATTCTGCCGGGTCTTGTACGACTTCTTCTTGTGTTTGATTTGGGGTACATCCTGTTAAGACGAGGAGTGCTGCTAGAGCAAGCCATCCTTTTCTTTTCATACGCTTTCTTCCTCTCTACTCTGCCAGAGCATCCATCATTTGTTGCTCTGACCATACCTCGATGCCGAGCTCATTGGCTTTGTCGAGTTTCGACCCTGCATCTTCCCCAGCAATAACGAGGTCTGTTTTTTTACTAACACTTCCTGAGACTTTTGCGCCTTGGGCAAGTAGTTTCTCCTTGGCTTCGTTACGGGATAATTGTTCCAGTTTCCCTGTCAGGACGACCGTTTTTCCAAAGAACGGACTATCCGCTACGGCTTCTTTATCAATTCGTTCACCGGTATAACTCATCGTGACGCCTGCTTGCTTTAACCGTTCGAGTAACTCTTTCGTTTCTGGAAGTTCCAAATAACTGACGAGCGAGTCCGCCATCTTGTCACCAATTTCATAAACTGCCGTCATTTCTTCACGTGTGGCTTGTTGTAAAGCATCAAACGAACCGAATTCTTGAGAGAGTAGGCGAGCGGCTTTCTCACCGATATGGCGTACGCCTAGCCCGAAGAGTAATTTTTCCATCGAATTTTCTTTCGTAGCTTCAATGGCCTTTACTAGATTCTCTGCAGATTTCTGCCCCATACGGTCGAGTTGAATAAGTTGTTCGACTTCAAGTGTATAAAGGTCCGCTACGTCTTTGATCAACTTGTTTTGAAAAAGTTGTTCGACGACCTTTTCTCCCAGACCATCAATATTCATAGCATTGCGAGATGCGAAGTGCTTGATGCCTTCAGTAATCTGAGCTGGACACGACGGATTAACGCAGCGAAGCGCTACTTCTTCTTCAATCCGGACGAGTTCACTCTCACAAACAGGGCAATTCGTTGGCATCACGTATGGTTCTGTGCCTTCAGGTCGTTCCTTTTCAACCACTGCGACCACTTCGGGAATAATATCTCCCGCTTTTCGAATGATCACATGGTCGCCGATGCGCACATCTTTTTGTTGGATCAAATCAACGTTGTGGAGAGATGCACGGCGCACGGTCGTCCCTGCCACTTGAACAGCATCTAAAATTGCCGTTGGTGTAACCACGCCTGTGCGTCCCACTGTCCATTCGATGTCGAGCAACGTCGTAACCACTTCTTCAGCCGGAAACTTATAGGCTGTGGCAAAGCGAGGGCTTTTCGCTGTGAAGCCGAGCTCTTGTTGCTGTTCATAATGGTCGACTTTAATGACAATGCCGTCAATTTCATATGGAAGTTCGTTTCGTTTTTCTGTCCATTCTTCAATGAACGCTGCAACCTCTTCAATGGTTTCGCAGACACGTGTTTCGTTATTTAATAAAAACCCTTGCGTACGTAAATACTCCAGCGCTTCTGAATGAGACTCAATGCCAAGGGCTTCAGGGTCCCCTAGTCCATAAATGAACAAGGAAAGATTCCGACTCGCTGCAATTTTTGGATCAAGCTGACGTAAGCTACCTGCTGCCGCATTACGAGGATTCGCGAATAGCTCGAACTCGTCTTTCGCCCGCTGTTCGTTCAACTTAGCGAATGATGATTTCGGCATGTAGGCTTCTCCACGCACTTCAAACGTGGCACTTTCTTTCAAGCGAAGTGGGACAGCACGAATGGTCCGCACGTTAGCAGTAATGTCCTCCCCAATTGTGCCGTCTCCACGTGTTGCTCCTCGAACAAGTTTCCCATCTTCATATAACAAACTGATGGCAAGACCATCAATCTTCAGCTCACATACATAGCGGTGCGGGGTATCCAGTAAATCACGAATACGACGGTCAAACTCCAGCAAGTCTTCTTTTGAGAAGACATTCGAAAGAGAGAGCATTGGCGTACGGTGACGAACTTTGGTGAAGCCTTCTAGCGGTTGCCCCCCTACACGTTGGGTAGGAGAATCTGGAAGAATCAGGGAAGGATTTTGTTCTTCCAGTTCCAAGAGTTCCCGCAAGTACTGGTCATACACCGCATCGGAAACGATTGGTTCATCAAGTACATAATAGGCATGGCCATACTCATGGAGCATTTCATGCAATTCTTTCATGCGTGTTTCCACTTCATTCATCCGATAGACCTCCTACTGTTTTTCAATTGGAGCAAATTTCGCTAAGAGTCGTTTGATACCAGTAGGCTGTGGGAAGGCGATGTCGAGTTCCCGGTTTTCTCCTTCACCGCGGACACTCACGACGGTTCCCACTCCCCATTTTTTATGAGACGCTTTATCGCCCACACGCCATTCGAGCTTGTCTCCGCCCGATTCCGTATAGACGGGATGGCTTGGAGCTGTTTTACGCGGTTTCATGTAACGATTGCCTGCAGCAGACGGATGAACGTGAGACGCACGTTCCCCTCCAACAGGTTCAATCACATCCGCAGATATTTCACCGATAAAACGAGACGGTTGATTCATACTCGTCCGGCCGAAGATCATTCGACTTTGGGCACAACTCAGATAGAGCTTTTCCTCTGCTCGTGTCAGGCCTACGTAAGCGAGACGACGTTCTTCTTCCATCTCATCATCATCGCCAACTGAACGGCTGTGTGGAAAGATATTCTCCTCCATCCCGATCAAGAAGACTACTGGGAACTCAAGACCTTTCGCTGCATGTAAAGTCATCAACGTGACCGTCCCTTGAGACTTGTCTTGTTCATCAAGTGCATCAATATCGGAAATCAACGCAAGGTCTGTCAAGAACGCCACAAGCGATTTGTCATCGCTGCGTTTCTCAAAGGCTTTCGTCACAGTTAAAAACTCTTCAATATTCTCTAGACGACTTTCCGATTCAATCGTATTTTCCCGGCGCAGCATCGCACGATATCCTGAACGTTCAATGACTTCTTCGACAATTTCACTGACTGCCAGATAATCTTGCATCTCCGTCAAGTTGCGAATCAGTTGATAGAACTCATTGACAGATTTGATCGCGCGAGGAGAAATCCCCGGAATGAGCGTCACATCTCGGAGCGCTTCAAATACAGTAATGTCGTGCATGATTGCATACGATGCCAGACGGTCAAAAGAAGTTGCCCCAATGTTTCGCTTTGGTTCATTGATGATGCGTGCAAGCGAAATATCATCATCATTGTTTGCTATCAGTCGTAAGTACGCAAGTAAATCTTTGATTTCCTTCCGGTCATAGAACTTTGTTCCACCAACAATGACATACGGCATATTGGATTTGACGAGTGTCTCCTCCATACCCCGTGACTGGGCATTTGTCCGGTACAGAATGGCAAAGTCATGATACTTCCGGCCTTCGTCTTGAATCAGTTGTTGAATCTTGCCGACTACGAACTGGGCCTCGTCCTGTTCACTATACGCGCGGTATAATTGAACTTTTTCGCCTTCCTGGTTCTCGGTCCGCAACACTTTTGGGTAGCGACTCTTATTGTTGCCGATAATTTCATTGGCCGCTTGCAAGATACGTTGTGTCGAGCGGTAGTTCTGTTCGAGCATAATCACTTTTGCGTTCGGGTAATCTTTTTCAAACGATAAGATGTTCCCGATATCCGCACCGCGCCAGCGATAGATGGACTGATCGGAATCCCCAACGACACAAATATTCTTAAACTTTGCCGCGAGCATCTCCACAAGCTCATACTGCGCTTTATTGGTATCTTGATATTCATCCACGTGGATGTAATGAAATTTGTTTTGATAGAAATCGAGCACTTCGGGTTCTTTCCGGAATAACTCAATGGTGCGCATGATCAAATCATCAAAATCCATGGACTGATTTTTGCGAAGACGCTTTTCGTACGCTGTATAGACGCGTCCTGCGACTTTTTCGTACGGGTTCATCGGATTTGATTCCGCAATAAAGTCACTCGCAGACTTCAATTGGTTCTTCGCACTACTGATGATGGATAGAAGTGCGCGAGGTTCATATTGTTTCGGGTCAATATTTTCTTGTTTTAGGATGGCTTTGATGACACTCAATTGATCGGTACCATCTAGTATTGTAAAGTTTTTCGAATAACCGAGTAGGTCTGCATAGCGACGCAAGATGCGTACACACATCGAGTGGAACGTCGAGACCCACATTTGATCCCCGAAACCGTCACCAAGTAAGCGGTCAATTCGGTCACGCATTTCTCGCGCTGCTTTATTCGTAAATGTAATAGCGAGTATTTTTGAAGGGTACACTTGTTTTTCTACAATCAAATAGGCAATTCGGTGCGTCAGTACACGCGTTTTTCCGGAACCTGCACCTGCCATAATCAGCAGGGGTCCTTCGGTTTGTTGCACCGCTTCTTTTTGCTGCGGATTCATTCCGTCAATCAATTGGTGGGTGATACTTTCCATGGTGCCTCCTTCTGGTTAGGCTTTTACTGCCTTCACCGTTTGTAATGCTTTTTTTAAATCCGTATAAATAATATTTCCAACGACAATGGTATCGGCATGTGCCGCCATCTCGCTTGCTTGTTCGTTTGATTCAATGCCTCCACCATAAAATAAGCGGGTTGATTGAAGCACGGCTTTCGAAGCTTTGACCACTTCCGGATTTCCATAGGTTCCGCTGTATTCTAAATAAAAGATAGGGAGCCGAAATAGATGTTCAGCCATGCGTGCGTAAGCAACAACGGCTTCTTGATCAATGGTCGTCTCGGCTTCTGTCAGATGAGCTACTTTTGCATCCGGATTCAGGACGCAATACCCTTCGGCAAAGACTTCGTCCCAATTCATAAAATCGCCATGCTCGACAAGAGCCGCATGGTGTAGATCCTTGACCCATTTCGTGTGGGGACTGTTTAAAACGGTGGGAATGAAATAAAAATCAAATCCCGGTGTAATCATATCGAGGCTTGAGAGTTCGAGGCAAACAGGTAGGGCATATCGGCGGATTCGCATAAGCAGTTCAAGAACATCATCGAGTTCTATGCCGTCGGAACCTCCTACAAGGATGGCATCCGTTCCTGATTCACAAATCGCTTCAAGCGTATCATCATCTATTGGTTTCGCTGGATCCACTTTAAAAACGTGTTTCCATTCGGTATAGGTTGTTAACATCCAAGCACCTTCTTCCGTCAGACACATTGAAATCGACCCACGGGGGTCGATTTCATTTCGCCGACGCTGTTGTTTTCATAGAGTCAGTATACCAAAAAAACAGGTCCCCCTAAAGGGAAACCTGTTTTATGAGCGACGACCTTTCGTCGTTGGTTTGAATGATTCTTCATCTGGATATAAACGCCCAAGCATTTCATCATACGTGTCATTCCCGTAATCAAAACAACGTCGGACGCGAGAAATGGTTGCTGTACTAGCACCCGTTTGTTCTTTGATGGTTTCATACGTTTTTTGAAGGCGCAGTAAATGGGCTACCTCAAAACGCTGAGCGAGTGATTGAATCTCGCTGATTGTGCACAAATCGTCAAAAAAACGATAGCATTCTTCAATATTTTTCAGTTCCAAAACCGCTTTGAAGAGCTGATCGGTTTGATGTCCTTTAATTTTTTCTACTTGCATGGATTCACGTCCTTTAATTTGTATACGTCACCATCGCTTCCAAACCGCGGTGGGCAGGAATGAAATGAACCCATGTCTGACCTGGTTTTAGAGCAACCGGCTTTTCTCCAGAGACGACGACAAGTAATCCATCTTCATTTATCCACTCAACAGATTGGCGTTTCCCGTCGCGGAATAGCCATGCGTTTCCACCATCACTCAAATTTAGAGCGAGACGTCCTTCCGAATCAATCACCCGATGAGGCATTTCTAGAAATACGACATTGGCAAGTTGGAGTTCCTCACTCGTTTCTGCATCAACGGTTCGTAGCCCTGCTGTTTCACGGCTATAGAAGCCAGTATCATGGTCATAACTATAGTGATGAATAAATTGGCGGTCACTACTAAACGAGACGGTGACAGAACCCGCCTCTTCCGTTTCATCCACCGAAGTGACGTCTTCTGAGAAATGGAGGCTTGGCAAATTGTCTTCTTCAAGTGTCAGCGCTGTCCCTACTTTTTCCGCACCTTTTACAATATCGCCCCCACTACTGTATGAGTTATGCGGTGCTTTTCGTGCGGAAGAACGTTGGAAATAGGTGCCGTCATATTGCATCCCATTCATATGGGCAATCTCTCCACGGTTCAACATACTTTTTGCATCCGGGCTATAGCCGTGTGCGATATAAAATGCATCAAAACCTTTGGCGACATGGATAAAATAATCCCGTGCACTACGGATGGGACCGACGCGTCCCGGATATTCACTTTGATACACAGCAAGAAGGCGTGTGACGCTTCCTTCTGCCAGCATTTCATAGATAATATCCGCTTCTTTTAGACCAGATTGCGGTCGTGCAAGCGGATGGTTGTTAATTGTCACAACGACCGGTCGATTGAGAACTTGCTCTTTCGCTGGTTCTCCACTTAACGGTGTGAAAAAAGGAAATTCTTCTTCGACGGTGTCCTCTTCTATTTGTTCAGGCTCTTCCGCTTCGATAATTTCCACTTCTTCTTGTTCTACTTCCGGTTCGAGCGACTCGGCTTCTTGTTTATTTCGACAGCCCCCAAGTAACACGACCACACACAGCAATAGTATTCCCCAATACTTCATTCCTGATTTCCCCCTACCTCATGACAGAAGGGAACAAGACTTGTTTCTTTAATACATCGACGATTCCTCTTTGCGTCACGCGCACATATGGCAAGTGGGTCGCTTGTAAAAACAACAATGTATAGATGGCATCTCCATGTTGAAAGCCAAGTTCCGATAACTGTGCTTTAAGTTCTTTTTCCTGTTGCATCAATTCTTCGACAGGAAGCGGAGAAAGTCCTCCTCCGATTGGCAACGGAATGGAAGCAAGGATTTCATCGTTCTGACTTATGGCAATGCCGCCATTCATTTCTTTAATTTTTTCATATGCTTTGCGCATTTGTCTCTTATCTTTTCCGATGAGCAAGATATCCCCCATGTTGGAATACGAAGAGGCAAACCCTTCTAAAGAAGTAGCGAAGCCTTTAAGTAGGGTATTCACTTTCCATTTACCATTCCGGTCGATCAAAACAAAGAAACTTTCGTCATGTGTTTTTGCAAGCGAGTCTTCTGTTGTATCGACGCTTACACGATACGGCTTAATAATCACGTCATTGATCATCTCTAAACCAAATGGCATCGAGAATTGAAAATCCGTGTCTTTTAGTTCAACTTCAAATGGATTGTCATTGAACATCGAAAAGTCGGTTCCTGAAAACGTTATTTGACGCTTTCCATCTCGCTTGATCCATTGACCTTTTGATAAAACACTGACAGGAGTCGGCGACATCTCATCTTTAAGGAAGTTTATGGAGGCAAGTCTTCCGGTCGCAATGACTCCGTGCAAATTGGATACATTATAGTACTTGGCAGGATTAAATGTAGCTAATAGATACGCATCTACCGGATCGACACCAGCATCGAGCGCAATTTGAATGCACAGATCCATCACGCCGTCTTTGTGGAATCCGGGCGTACTGCCGTCTGTGGTCATCATTAAGTGGTCGAAAATCTTCAAGTCTTTTTCAACGATTTGTTTGAGCAGATGCGGTAGGTCAGGACGAATAGATGAGTGACGAAGTGTAACTGCATATCCATGTTGAATGCGTCGTTCCACTTCTTCAATCGTCATGGCTTCATGATCACCGTCTGCTCCTAATAAACGCATTTTTGTTAATGTCTTTTCAGACGCTCCCGGAAAATGTCCTTCGATTTTCATCCCTTTTGTTTTCGCTTGCTGCATCCAGTAGAGCATCTGGTCGTCTCCACTCAAAAGTCTCGGCCATCCTGTCAGTTCTCCCCCCATGACCACATCCGGACGTTCCATCCATTCAGATATGGCTTTTGTAGTAAAGAGTTCTTCTTCATGCTCAAGTTCGGTTTGCGAATCGAAACGCGCCCACCAGTAGAATGAGAACGGCAATTTTCTTAAGCTTTCCATAAATGAAAACGCTTTCTTGTTTTCCATTGTCAAAAATAGCGGCAAGTTGTCGGAAATCAACATGGTCGTTCCGGATTGCGCACAGAAGTCTGCGAATGTTTCTGGGTTGTAGAGTTGGAACGGATGACTGTGTGCTTCGATGTAACCAGGTACGAGTTTGTAGTCCGATGCATCGACAATCTCCGTGCCTTCTGTTGTGGCAGGTAATTCCGTTCCCGCATAAACGAAACGGTCTTTCACGATCCAGATGTTGCCTTCCACCCATTTTTTCAAGTGGCTGTGTAAGTAAGTGGCGTTTTGAATCAGGATGTCAGGCGCGGCATCGCCACTCACGACGGCCAACTGATGGCGAATCTCTTCAATTTTCCAAATCGGGTATTGCATGTCGTACACACCCTCTTTCTCAACAAATCATAAACAGTGTATCATAATACTTTAGCAAAGTGAAGCGCGAAAGTGTTGAATATCCTTTTTTTGTCTACTCACTATACGGATGGCTGTGTCTAAGCTTTCTAGCAAGGGCTTCAGAAATAAAAACAGGTGTGAATGATGCGCATTGTGCAGCACCATCCACCCCTGTTTAGTTGACTCACATGTTTATAGTCTTCCTTACTTCCTCGCGCGCCACCCGATGTCTTTACGGTAGAAACACGAGGGCCAGTCGACGCTCGATAAGGCGGCATAGGCAAGATCCGACGCAGCTTCGTGTGATTCCGCTGCAGCCGAGACAACTAGCAAGCGCCCTCCGCTTCCGCGGTATCTATCGCTTTCCGCATCTCCATCACGCACTGTGCCGGCATGGAACACAGATACGCCTGAAAGTTTATGGAGGTCTGGAAGTAGTTGTCCTTTCACAGGCTCGTCTGGGTAGCCTTCTGCTGCTACGACAACGCCGACATGAGAAAGATTGTCCCACTTTACTTCTGGTCGCTCACCTTCTAGTAAATCAACTATCAAGCGGCCGAAGTCATTTTGCAGTTTCGGAAGCACTACTTGTGTTTCCGGGTCACCAAAGCGGGTGTTAAACTCAATGACTTTGGGCCCTTCGTTGGTCGCAATCAGACCTGCATACAGGATGCCTGTAAACGGGCGACCTTCTTCGGTCATGGCCTGCACCGTCTTGCTGACAATGGATTCAAGAGCCGTTTCCGCTAATCCGTCCGGCAGATGTGGCACTGGGCAATACGCGCCCATCCCTCCTGTGTTCGGCCCTAGGTCGCCATCATACGCACGTTTGTGATCCTGTGCAATTGGCATCGGAATAATGTGGCCGTCATGCACAAAGGCAAGTAAGGAAAATTCTTCGCCTTCTAAAAATTCTTCAATGACGATGCGGGCAGAGGCATCTCCAAAGCGCTGACCGTCAAGCATCGAGCGCACAGCCTCTTCCGCTTCCGCCTCGGTCATAGCCACGACGACCCCTTTCCCTGCAGCAAGTCCGTCCGCTTTAATCACGATTGGCGCACCATGTTTTTTAATATAGACAAGCGCTGGCTCCACTTCGTCAAAAACTTCATAGAAAGCCGTCGGAATCCCGTAGCGCTGCATGACATCTTTCGCATAGGCCTTACTGCCTTCGAGTTCTGCAGCCGCTTGGGTCGGACCAAAAATACTGAGACCTTCTGCTTCGAAATAGTCGACGATGCCTTCAGACAATGGCTGTTCCGGACCGACAAACGTGAAGGTGATCTTCTCGCGCTTGACGAGCTGGACGAGTGCGGAAAAATCGAGAGGAGAGAGCGCAACACACGTTGCTTCCTCATTCATTCCGTCGTTGCCTGGGACTGCAAAGACCTCGGTCACGCTTGGCGACTGATGAAACTGACGTACGATGGCGTGCTCACGGCCGCCACTTCCAATCACAAGTACTTTCATGCGATTTCCTCCTAGTGTTTGAAATGACGAATGCCTGTAAAAACCATGGCGATGCCAAGTTCATTGGCTTTATCAATCGACTCTTGATCCTTTACAGAACCGCCGGGCTGGATGATTGCTGTTATGCCTGCTTGTGCGGCTGCTTCTACTGTATCGGGCATCGGGAAGAATGCGTCGGATGCGAGGGCTGCTCCTTTTGCGAGATCACCTGCTTGTTCAAGAGCAATCTTCGCAGCACCAACACGGTTCATCTGTCCTGCACCCACCCCAACCGTCATTTGATCATTGGCAACCACAATGGCATTGGATTTCACGTGTTTCACGACGTTCCAGCCAAGTTCAAGTGCCTGCCATTCCGCATCTGTCGGTTGACGTGTTGTGACGACGTCGACATTCGCATGCGCAAGGGACGCCGTATCCGGAGACTGAACGAGCAGTCCGCCTTCAATCGACACGACATTGAATGCTTCTTGATTGCCTTCTTCGAACGGGATCGTCAGCAAGCGAATGTTCTTCTTCGCTTTTAACATGGCAAGCGCTTGTTCCGAGAACGAAGGCGCGATGATGATTTCTAAGAAGATACCGCCGAGCGTGCGTGCGGTCTCTGCATCGACTTCACGGTTCAAGGCGACAATACCACCGAAAATGCTCGTTGCGTCCGCTTCATAGGCTTTGTGGAACGCTTCTGAAATCGTGTGGCCGATGCCGACTCCACAAGGATTCATATGCTTCACAGCCACGGCAGCTGGCTGCTCGAACTCTTTAACAAGTTGAATCGCTGCGTTGGCATCTTGAATGTTGTTATAGGAAAGTTCTTTTCCGTGCAGTTGTGTCGCTGCTGCAATTGAGAATGTGGACCCCATTTTATTTTGGTAGAACGCCGCTTGCTGATGGGGATTTTCGCCGTAACGAAGGTCCTGTACTTTTTCATACGTCAGTGTCAGCGATTCAGGGAAGTCTTCCCCTGCCATATCACTAAGGAAGGCTGCGATCCATGCATCATACGCTGCTGTGTGACGGAACACTTTCGCTGCCAAGCGACGGCGCGTCGTGAGTGTCGTCTCTCCTTGCGCGGATAATTCGTGAAGAACCACCGCATAGTCACTTGGATCTGTTACGACTGTCACGAACTCATGGTTTTTCGCCGAAGCACGCAACATGCTTGGGCCGCCGATATCAATATTCTCAATGGCTAGTTCAGGTGTCACATCTGGACGTTGAATGGTTGCTTGGAACGGATAAAGATTCACACAGACCAGTTGAATCGGTTGAATCGAATGCTCTTCTAGCTGTGCCAGATGGGCAGGGTCATTGTGTTTTGACAAGAGTCCCCCATGAATTTTCGGATGCAACGTTTTGACACGCCCATCTAAGATTTCTGGGAAGCCCGTGACATCTCCCACTGCGGTGACAGGTATTCCGGCTTCTTGCAATGCCGATTTCGTGCCTCCTGTCGACAGGATTTCAAAGCCAAGCTCGACAAGTTGTTTTGAAAAATCGACGATGCCTGTTTTATCTGACACACTCAGTAATGCTCGTTTCATTGATTACCTCTCCTCATTCCATAGCTGGTCTAATGCTGTTTTGTATAGTTCATGTTCCACAGTGTGTATGCATGCTTCGGTGTCTTCACGTGTGGCCTGCACATTCACTGCTTGTTGCGCGATGATGGGTCCCGTGTCCATTCCCGCGTCCACGTAATGAACGGTGACGCCAGTGACGTGTACCCCGTGTGCGAACGCTTGACCTACTGCGTCCTTCCCCGGAAATGCAGGAAGTAATGACGGGTGAATGTTGACAATGCGACCGTCAAATTCGGCTAACAGCGTAGGCCCGATCAGTCGCATGTACCCTGCGAGCACAAGCCACTCTGCTTGGAGTTCTTCGAGTATCGAGAGTACCGCAGTTTCATATGCATCTTTTGTTTCATACTGTTTTGGAGACACGGCAATTAGGGGAATTCCCCAGTCTTTCGCCCGTGTAAAAATATAAGCATCCGGTTTGTCGCTGACGATTCCAACAAGCTGCCCTCTAAGTTCGCCTTGTTGCACCGCTTGATAAAGAGCTTCTGCATTGGATCCGCTTCCCGATGCAAACACCACGAAGCGGACAAGTGGATTAGAGACTGCCATCATGTGCTCCTTCAAACTGCACGCCCGATGTGTTCGTCACTTTTCCGATAATGTAAGCTTGTTCTCCGATGTCTGCTAAGCGCTTTTGAACCGTGTCGACGTCTTCCACATCGACAGCTATCACAAAGCCGATTCCCATATTAAAGACACCGTATAGGTCTTTGTCAGAGAGAGAACCCAGCTCCTTTAAATGGGTGAAGATGTCAGGAACTGGCCATTCGCCCAACTGAATGTGGACACCAAGTCCTTCTGGCAACATGCGCGGAAGATTTTCATAGAACCCGCCACCTGTCACGTGTGCCATACCTTTAATCTTTACGTGTTCTTTTACTGCTGCTACAGCTTTTGCATAGATACGTGTCGGTGTAAGGAGCACGTCCGCGTAGGTCTTTTCTGCATCAAACGGCACCGCGTCTGTCAGTTCTTTTGTGTGCGTAGAGAAAAGAATGTGACGAACGAGCGAGTACCCATTGGAATGAATACCACTCGACGGAAGACCGATGAGGACCTGGCCTGCCTGAATCGCAACTCCTGTGATGACATCTGCTTTTTCACACGCCCCGACAACAAATCCCGCTAGATCATACTCGTCTTCATCGTACAGACCTGGCATCTCGGCGGTCTCTCCACCAATGAGAGCTGCACCTGATTCTACACAACCGTCCGCCACACCTTTGACGATCTGCTCGATTTTTTCTGGGACAGCTTTCCCGAGGGCCACATAATCGAGGAAGAATAATGGTTCCGCTCCTTGCGCCACGATGTCGTTGACACACATGGCCACACAATCAACACCAATCGTGTCGTGACGATCTGCCATGAAAGCAAGCTTCAGCTTCGTGCCTACACCGTCTGTTCCAGAGATCAACACTGGTTCTTTTAATTGTAAGGCAGAAAGGTCAAACTGTCCGCCAAAACCGCCGAACGTTCCTTGAACACCGAGACGACTCGTGCGTTCCACATGTTTCTTCATACGGTGAACGGCTTCGTATCCCGCTTCAATATTTACCCCTGCTTGTTCATATGCTTTTGACATGGTGGGCCTCCTAGCGAACCAATTCTTTTTCGTGCGGTAATTTTGTATCTGAATAAATCGAAGTTGGGTACTCACCTGTAAAGCACGCGAGACATTGTCCACAGTTTTTGTATTCTGGTGAACGCCCGACGGCTTGTAACAACCCTTCTACTGATAAAAAGGATAATGAGTCAGCGCCAATGAGGTCGCGCATTTCTTCAATAGAATGATTGGCAGCAATCAGTTCAGAGTCACTGCTGATATCGATTCCATAAAAGCATGGATTTTTAAGAGGTGGTGAGCTGATGACGACATGCACTTCACTCGCTCCGGCTTCTTTTAGCATGTTGACGATCCGGCGTGACGTAGTTCCTCGGACAATCGAGTCATCGACCATGACGACACGTTTGCCTTGCACGACTTGGCGTACAGGAGACAACTTCATTTTTACACCGCGTTCCCGCAGCTCCTGTGAAGGTTGAATGAACGTCCGCCCTACGTACCGGTTCTTGATAAGTCCCATCTCATACGGGATGCCGGTCTGCTCTGAAAACCCAATCGCTGCTGAAATACTGGAATCTGGAACGCCTGTGACGATATCTGCTTCCACTTGAATTTCTTTGGCAAGTTGAATGCCGAGACGCTTGCGTGCCGTATGAATATTGATACCGTCAATATCTGAATCCGGACGAGAGAAATAGATGTACTCCATCGAACAAATAGCTCGTCCGCGATCTTCTGTATAGAATGACGAACGGACGCCTGTGTCATCGATTATGAGAAGCTCCCCTGGTTCGACGGAACGGATTACTTCTGCACCTATCAAGTCAAAGGCACTTGTTTCTGAAGCGACGACGAAACCACCGTTTAGCCGGCCGAGTGATAGAGGACGCATACCATTTGGATCTTGTGCGACCATCAGGAAATCTTCCGTCAAGATGAGAAATGCAAACGCACCTTTTAACAGGCGAAGTGCTTGTTTCGTGCGCTCTTCAAACGATTGCAAGTGACTGCGTTTGATTAAGTGAGCAAGAACTTCCGTATCTGATGTCGTTTGAAAAATACTTCCTTGGCGCTCGAGGCTTCGCTTTAAATCTGTGGCATTGACGATATTCCCGTTATGCGCAATGGCGAGAGACCCGGTCGTTGAGTTGAACAGCAAGGGTTGGACATTCGCAAGTCCCGAACCTCCTGCCGTTGCATAGCGCACGTGAGAGATTGCTGCTTTACCTTCTAGAGCTTTCAATTTCTGCTCATCAAAGACGTCATTGACAAGTCCTTCGCCGCGCACAGCTCTTAGTGCTTCTCCGTCTGTCGCGACGATTCCTGCCCCTTCTTGCCCACGATGTTGCAAAGCGTGAAGCCCGTAATAGGACATGGGTGCAGGGTCATGATGACCCCACACGCCAAATACGCCACATTCTTCATTTAATCCTCGGAGTTCAGTAAGCATGGAATGGCTCCTTTCCAAGCAGCGAAGAGTTCCGCTACTGGCATGTTGATCCACGTCTCTTTCACGTTGTTTTCAATGACAAGTGTCGCTTCTTCTGTGATGACTCCGACACGTTTAGCTTCCGGAACTGCCGCTTCGAACGCTTGTTGATGTTCAGGAGAGACCGTTACAACAAAGCGTGATTGCGTTTCACTGAATAACGCGGTAACTGCTGAACCTTCCAGTGTCACTTGCATGCCAAACGGTGTACCAAATACGACTTCAGCGAGGGCTACTGAAAGTCCGCCTTCTGCCACGTCGTGTGCCGAAGCAACTAGTCCGGAACGAATCGCCGTCAACAGTTGCTTTTGGCGACGCGCTTCTACTGTCAAATCAATGGCTGGCGATTTCCCGAAGATACGGCCTTCTGTAAGCTTTTGTAGCTCTGAACCGCCGAACTCCGTCATCGTTTCTCCAATGACATACACGTTGTCCCCTGCGTGCTTCGCTGTTTGTGTCGTGACGTGCGCAAGGTCTTCAATTAACCCGACCATCCCAATAGTTGGTGTCGGGTACACTGCGGAACCACTGCGTTCGTTGTATAGAGACACGTTTCCTCCGATGACCGGTGCATCAAGTGCAAGACATGCTTCTGAAATACCGTCTGCCGATTGATCGAGCTGCCAGAAGATTTCTGGATTTTCCGGATTTCCGAAGTTCAAACAGTCTGTGATAGCAAGTGGATGTCCACCTGAACATACGATGTTACGTGCCGCTTCAGCGACCGCAATCTTCCCACCTGTAACAGGGTCTAAGTAGATGTAGCGTGAGTTACAGTCTGTTGTCATCGCAAGTGCTTTGTTCGTCCCGCGGACCCGAACGACCGCTGCGTCTGAACCTGGAGTGACAACAGTAGACGTGCGCACTTGGTAATCGTACTGGTCATAGACCCATTCTTTAGATGCGATAGTCGGTTGTTGCACAAGATCAAGGAATGCTTGCTGCACGTCTTCAACGACAGGCTCTTGATTTTCTAATTGCTGATATTCTGTGAAATACGCTGGAACTTGTTTTGGTTTATGATAGACAGGTGCTTCTTCAGCGAGTGCATCTGCCGGGACTTCTGCGACGACTTGTCCTTGGTGGAACAGACGAAGCATTTTATCATCTGTAACCTGGCCTACCGGCACACAGTCGAGGTCATACTTTTCAAAGATGTCGATGATTTCTTGCTCACGGCCTTTTTTCACAACAAGTAGCATGCGCTCCTGAGACTCAGACAACATCATTTCATACGCGGTCATGCCCGTTTCCCGTTGCGGGACGTAGTCTAAGTTCATCTCGATACCGAATCCTGCTTTTGATGCCATCTCAGCTGAAGACGACGTCAGACCGGCCGCTCCCATATCTTGAATCCCAATCAAAGCATCTGATTTGATTACTTCTAGACACGCTTCCAGTAGCAGTTTCTCCATAAATGGATCGCCTACTTGGACAGCTGGACGTTTCTTTTCGGACTCTTCGTTCAGTTCTTCTGACGCAAACGTCGCACCGTGAATACCGTCACGTCCTGTTTTTGCACCCGCGTAAAGAACCGTATTGCCTACGCCTGCCGCAATTCCGCGTTGAATGTCCTCGTGATTGATGAGACCAACAGCCATCGCGTTGACGAGTGGATTTCCTTCGTAACATGGATCAAACTGAATTTCCCCACCTACCGTTGGAATGCCGATACAGTTGCCGTAGCCTGCAATACCTGCGACGACTTCTTCAAACAAATACTTTACACGTGGCGTCTCTAGTTCTCCAAAACGTAAAGAGTTCAATAGAGCAATCGGACGAGCCCCCATGGAAAAGACGTCACGAATGATGCCGCCAACACCGGTTGCTGCACCTTGATAGGGTTCAATGGCAGATGGGTGATTGTGCGATTCCATTTTAAAGACGACGGCTTGCCCGTCTCCAATATCAACGATTCCTGCACCTTCCCCAGGACCTTGCAACACTTGCTTTCCGGTTGTCGGAAACTTACGTAACACCGGTTTTGAATTTTTATAGGAACAGTGTTCTGACCACATAACGGAGAACAAACCCGTCTCTGTGTAGTTCGGTGCACGCCCTAGAATGGATGTTGCCAGTTCAAATTCTTCATCCGACATCCCCATTTGAGCATAAAGCTTCAATTCTTTGACTTGTTCGGTTGTTGGTTCAAGCATGACTGACATGAGATTCCCTCCACTGTTTTAAAATCGATTGGAATAACGCGAGACCATCGGTGCCACCCATGACGTCGTGCACGGCACGTTCCGGATGGGGCATCATGCCAAGCACATTGCCTTGTTTATTGATAATACCGGCGATATTTGAGAAAGAACCATTCGGACCTTCTCCTGTATAACGGAAGACGATTTGATTATTCGCCTCAAGTTCAGCTGCCGTTTCTGCATCACAAAAGTAGTTACCTTCTCCGTGTGCAATCGGGATATGAATTTTTTGGCCTTTGTCGTAGCCACCTGTAAATAGCGTGTCGTTAGAGACGACTTCCAGCTCAACAGTGCGACAGATGAATTTTAAGTTCTTATTGCGAAGGAGTGCCCCTGGCAGGAGACGAGCTTCCGTTAACACTTGGAACCCATTACATACACCAAGAATTGGTTTTCCAGCTTCCGCTGCTTTTTTCACTTCTGCCATGATGTTAGAAAACTGAGCAATTGCGCCGCAACGCAGGTAATCCCCATACGAGAATCCACCAGGGAGCAGGATAGCATCGTAGCCACTGAGGTCTGCCTCATCGTGCCAGACATACTCGACGTCTTCTCCTAGCTCATCTTTGATGGCATGGTACATATCTAAATCACAGTTTGATCCCGGAAATTGAATGACGGCAAATTTCATTGCGAAACAGCCTCCTCGATTTCGTAACGGTAATCTTCTATGACGGTATTCGTTAACAGACGCTCGCACATCTCTTTCACCAGCGCATCGATGTCTCCTGCTGTTTCATCGATTTGAAGTTCTAAAAACTTTCCGATGCGAACGTCTTGCACAGCTTTATAGTCCATAGCATGCAAGGCACCCTTTACTGCTGAGCCCTGTGGGTCGAGTACGCTTTCGCGAAGTGTTACATAGACATTTACTTTTTTCATTGAGAAGATCCTCCTAAGCGGGAAAGTATAATGGCATAGCCATCTGTTAAATTACCTAAGTTGCGGCGAAATACATCTTTATCGAGCTTTTGGTTTGTTTCTTTGTCCCACAACCGGCACGTGTCTGGGGAAATTTCATCAGCGAGCAAGATCTCCCCGTTCGTTGTCCGACCAAATTCTAATTTAAAATCTACTAGTATGACACCAATTTCGTAGAAAATCTCTTGTAAATGCGTGTTAATTTCAAGTGCAAGGTGCTCAATCGTTTGCTTCTCTTCTTCTGTAGCTAGTTTTAAGAGCGCAATATGGGCATCGGTCAGAAGCGGGTCCCCTAAGGCATCGTCTTTGTAGTAAAACTCGACAAGTGGTTTTTCAAGCTTGACGCCTTCATCAAAACCAAGGCGGTTCGCGAGGCTTCCCGCAGCGATATTCCGTACAACGACTTCAAGTGGGATAATCGCTACTTTGCGGACCAATTGTTCCGTAGGCGACAACTCTTCCACGAAGTGAGACGGAATACCTTTATCGGCAAGGCGGTTGAAAAGAATGGATGTGATTTGGTTGTTGAGTTCCGCTTTTCCAGCAATCTCTTCTTTCTTCTCTCCGTTAAATGCGGTTGCGCTGTTTTTATACTGCACGTAAACGATGTCTGGATCATTTGTTGCGAACAATTGCTTCGCTTTGCCTTCATATAGTAGAGCACCTTTTTGCACGAAAAATCCTCCTAGTTCGTTAAGCCGACGCGTTCAAAAATCGCATCAACTTGCTGAATGTGATAGTTGTAATCAAAGCAATCGTCAATTTCTGCTGCATTTAGTTTGCTAGAAATTGTTTCATTTCCTTGCACAAGCGGTTTGAAATGAGACTGTGTTTCCCACGCTTCCATGGCAAGTGGCTGCACCGTATCATACGCTGCTTCACGGGACATTCCTTTGTCGATGAGTGCCAGCAGGACGCGTTGTGAATAAATAAGACCAAGTGTTGAATCCATGTTGCGTTTCATGTTTTCCGGGAAGACCGTTAAGTTCTTCACGATGTTGCCAAAACGATTCAGCATGTAATTAAGTGTAATCGTCGCATCTGGTAAGATGACGCGCTCTGCAGATGAGTGCGAAATATCACGCTCGTGCCATAAAGCAACGTTCTCCATTGCAGTGACCATATGTCCACGCAACAGACGTGCAAGGCCTGTCATGTTTTCTGAACCGATCGGGTTGCGCTTATGAGGCATCGCGGATGACCCTTTTTGGCCTTTTGCAAAGAACTCTTCGACTTCACGCGTTTCAGACTTTTGAAGACCTCGGATCTCTGTCGCAAATTTTTCAATGGATGCACCAATTAATGCAATCGTGCTGATGTACTGTGCGTGGCGGTCACGTTGCAATGTTTGTGTGGAGATCGGAGCTGCTTGAAGTCCTAACTTTTCACACACATAGCTTTCCACGAAAGGATCGATGTTCGCGTAAGTGCCGACTGCTCCTGAAAGCTTACCTGTTTCAATTACTTTAGCAGCTGCTTCAAAGCGCTCTAAGTTGCGTTTCATTTCTTCGCGCCATAAAGCCAGTTTTAAACCAAACGTTGTCGGCTCTGCGTGGACGCCGTGTGTGCGGCCCATCATCACTGTGTACTTGTGTTCTTTTGCTTTAGTAGCTAAGATTTCAATAAAGTTTTCAATGTCGCGTCGTAAAATGACATTGGCTTGTTTGATCAAATAGGAAAGCGCTGTGTCCACAACATCTGTAGACGTCAGTCCATAATGTACCCATTTCTTTTCTTCACCTAATGTCTCAGATACTGCACGTGTAAACGCAACTACATCGTGACGCGTCTCTTCTTCAATTTCTAAGATGCGGTCTACAGAAAAGGTTGCATTTTCACGAAGTACCTTGACGTCTTCTTTTGGAATGTCACCTAGCTCAGCCCACGCTTCGCAAGCTAAGATTTCTACTTCTAACCAAGCTTCGTACTTGTTTTGTTCGGTCCAGATGTTGCCCATCTCGGGACGTGTATAGCGTTCAATCATGTCAATTCCTCCTAGGACCAAATAGTGGTCTCTTCTAATTCAAACAAGGTGCGTTCCATATCATCTGTCATGATGGTGATGTGGCCCATCTTTCTATTTTCTTTTGCTTCCTGTTTCCCGTAGAGATGAAGCGACCACTCAGGATGTTTGGCCAATTGGTTCGTTGCTAGAACGACGTGTTGTCCGAGCAAGTTCACCATTATCGAAGACTCCCACAGTCGCGGTTTTCTTAGCGGCCAGCCGCAGATAGCGCGAATATGCTGATGGAACTGAGAAACATTACATGCCTCAATCGAGTAGTGCCCTGAATTATGAGGACGAGGTGCCAATTCGTTAATGATCAATTCTTCCTCTACAACGAACATCTCTACAGCAAGTGTTCCAATTAGATTTAAATGCTCCGCAATAGCTTTTGCTGCTAGCTCTGCTTTTTTCTCAATGGCGTTAGTTACACGCGCAGGAACGATGCTTTGATGCAAAATATGATTGATGTGAATATTTTCGGCTATTGGTAGGATGTAGCTTTCTCCTACTGCATTTCGGTGAATGATGGTTGAAATCTCGGTCGTGAAGGGGATGATTTTTTCTAGGACGCAAGGAACACTTTCTACGATAGATCGTGCTTCCTCTAAGTCGGTTTCAGAAGTCATCTTCAGCTGACCTTTGCCATCATAACCACCTCGAGCTGTCTTTAAAATGACAGGATATCCGAGCTTTTCGATGCCACGGTGAAGATCTTTCACGGATTCCACGATGGCGAATGATGCTACAGGTACACCGGCTTTTTCAAGCTCTGTCTTTTCAATACGGCGGTCCTGCGTGATACGAATCAATTCAGCTCCTTGAGGAACATACGCATATTCCATCACTTTCTTCAGACCATTGTAGTCGATGTTTTCAAACTCATACGTGATGACGTCACTTACCTCTGCTAATTCAGCGAGCGCTTGTTGATCTTCATAAGGTGCCACGATACGAACATCTGCCACTTGGCCACAAGGGGAATCCATCGCTGGGTCTAATACAGCCACTCGGAAGCCCGCTTCCTTTGCTGCGAGTGCCATCATACGACCCAGTTGTCCGCCACCGATGATACCAATTGTTTGTCCTGGATAGATGACTTTGCTCATAGTAGGTCACCTGAGCTTTCTTCGACCAGTTGACGTGTCGTCTCGCGTCTCAATTCAAGACGGTCTGCAAGTTCTAAGTCTGTACTTCCGAGGATCTGTGCAGCTAAAAGGCCCGCATTCGTCGCTCCCGCTTTCCCTATAGCTACTGTAGCCACAGGAACGCCTCCTGGCATTTGGACAATCGACAACAACGAATCAAGTCCATTCAGTGCTTTGGACTGAACTGGAACACCGATGACCGGTAATGTCGTCTTAGCAGCGACCATTCCAGGGAGATGAGCAGCTCCACCTGCACCTGCGATAATGACTTGAATCCCACGAGAACGAGCCTGTTCAGCATATTGGAACATCAGGTCCGGTGTTCGGTGAGCAGATACCACTTTCTTTTCATACGAAATCGAGAGTTCTTCTAATACGTCACACGCGTGTTTCATCGTTTCCCAATCACTTGTGCTTCCCATGATAACGCCAACTTTTGCTGTCATGTATGATTTCCCGCCTTTTCATTCGGTCTTGTGAAAAACAAAAATTCCCCAAACAATCTGCTTCGGACATACGCACGAAAGCAGACTATTTGAGGAATTCATGAGGACTCACGTATTTACCCATTCGTAAACACACCTTTCCTGCCGAAACATCAAAAGTCGCTTTCCCGCATAGTCCTGTCATTTACGGTGACATGGTAGAGACGCTTAAGCCAATTCTTAAGCATATATGGGGAAATCTATTCATCAATCTATCGTTAGTTTAACAAGAAATAAAAGTCCGGTCAAGGCAATACACGAACATTATATTTTTCAGACAATTTAACGTTCGTCTTTTGGCATAGTTATACAAAACTCTATTTGTTGTTTAACTGGAACCGGTTCGCCATCTCGCTCTTCGAAAACAGGGACTTCCCTTCTTCCGACGATGAGGTATCCTTCATCTTGCAATCTCTGATAGGCTTCCGAAACTGTTACACTCTCTTTTACAGGTACCCATTGTTTTTTCATTGCCCAGCTTCACCTCTCTAGGTCAGTATAGCAAATTTACATACATAGAAAAACTGCCCCATCCTATTCGGATGAGGCAGTACAATTTTTAATAATTTGGTTGCATAGCGCCAGCTGAAATTTCTTCCATGTAGTGACACGCTGCTTCATGTCCTTCTTTCATGATACTGGACGTTCGAAGTTTTGGTTCTTCAGTACGACACTTATCCGTAGCAAATGGACAACGCGTATGGAAACGACAGCCTTGTGGTGGGTCGATTGGAGACGGCACGTCCCCTTTTAATACGATACGCTCTTTTTTCTTGTCTGGATCCGGAACCGGAATCGCAGATAATAGCGCTTTTGTATACGGGTGTTGTGGATTTTCGAACAAGCTGTGCTTATCGGCAATCTCAACAATCTTACCGAGATACATAACAATGATGCGGTCAGAAATATGGCGGACGACACCAAGGTCATGCGAAATGAACAGGTACGTCAAGTTGAACTCTTCTTGAAGGTCCTCAAGAAGGTTCAGTACTTGTGCCTGAATCGACACGTCAAGTGCCGATACTGCTTCATCACAGATAATTAGTTTCGGATTAACTGATAATGCACGCGCAATTCCAATTCGCTGACGCTGACCACCCGAGAATTCGTGAGGGAAACGATCTGCTTGGTAAGGTAGAAGCCCTACCGTTTGTAGAAGCTCTTCAATACGTGCACGACGCTTATTGGCAGGCAATACATTTTGAATTTCCATCGCTTCATTTAAAACTGAAGCAACCGTCTGACGAGGGTTAATCGAAGCATATGGATCTTGGAAGATGATCTGCAAGTCTTTGCGGTAGTCCCGCATTTGACGCTTGCTGATGTTCGCAAGGTCTACACCTTGGAATTCTACCTTCCCTTCTGTTGGCTCTTCTAAGCGAAGGATGGATCGACCTGTTGTTGATTTACCACAACCGGATTCACCAACGATACTGACCGTTTCACCTTCGTAGATCGTGAAGCTGATATCATCTACTGCTTTTACATGGTTGACAGTCCGTCCTAAAAATCCACCTTTAATCGGGAAGTATTGTTTCAGGCCTTCAACCTTTAGCAATTCTTGTTTCGCCATAAACCTGTACCTCCTTCTCTCCTGGCCATTCATCAGAATAGATCCAGCAGCGGATTTGATTGCCTTCTGCATCTGTCATTAGCTCTGGCATCTTCGCACGGCAAAGATCCGTTGCTGCTGGACAGCGTGGAGCAAAACGGCAGCCTGTTGGCATTTCATGCGGGCTTGGAACATTCCCTTTGATTGGCACAAGCTTTTCCTGATCGATATCGTGACGCGGTAATGAGTTTAATAATCCAATAGAGTATGGATGTTTCGGCATTTTAAATAGCGTGCGGATATCTGAATACTCCACAACTTGACCTGCATACATAACAGCCACATAATCACATGTTTCTGCAACGACGCCAAGGTCATGAGTAATAAAGATAACGGACATGCCAAGACGTTCTTGAAGTTCTTTAATCAACTCTAAGATTTGCGCTTGAATGGTTACGTCAAGTGCCGTTGTCGGTTCATCTGCTATCAGAATTTCCGGATCACATGCTAATGACATGGCAATCATGACACGTTGACGCATCCCACCCGAAAGTTCAAACGGGTAAGCTTTTACACGTTTCTCTGGAGATGGGATACCTACAAGCTTTAATAGTTCAACGGAGCGAACCATAGCTTGTTTTTTATTCATTCCTTGGTGGTGAATCAAAGACTCACTAATTTGTTGTCCCACTGTATAAACCGGATTTAAAGAAGTCATCGGCTCTTGGAAGATCATTGAGATTTCATTTCCACGTAGCTTGCGCATACGGTCTTCTGAAACCTTAACTAAGTCTTCCCCTTTGAAGCGAATTTCGCCACCTTTAATTTTTCCGTTTCCAGCAAGTAAACGAAGAATAGAAAGAGACGTGATACTTTTACCAGAACCCGACTCTCCTACGATTCCGATTGTCTTCCCTTTTGGCACATCAAAACTAACGCCGTCGACAGCTCGCACTTCTCCTTGATCTGTTGAGAAGGACGTCTGCAAGTTTCTCACTTCAAGTACATTATCTTTTGAAATCACGTAGAGACACTCCTTCCTAGTTTAGATCAATACGTTTATTTAAGAAGCGATATGAAATATCTACTAATAAGTTAACAAGAACGAATAACACAGAAATCACGAGAACAGTTCCTTGAACGATCGGGAAGTCACGTGTACGGATGGCGTCAATCGTTAAACGTCCCATTCCGTTGATTGCAAAAATCGTCTCAGTCAGTACAGCTCCACCCAAGAAGCCACCGAACTCAAGACCTACAACAGTAACTACAGGTATTAACGCATTCTTTAACGCGTGACGGTACGTTACGATACGCTCAGACAACCCTTTCGCACGTGCAGTACGAATATAGTCTTGCCCAATAACTTCAAGCATCGAAGACCTCGTCATCCGAGCAATAATGGCTGCCCCACCTGTTCCAAGTGTGATAACAGGCAAGACGACTTGTTTCCATGAATCTCCCCAACCTGATGGTCGCATCTTTAAGAACTCCAGTGACTCCGGCATCCAGTTTCCAATAGCGAACCACTGTATAAGAAGTAATCCAAACCAGAAGTTTGGCATAGATAGACCGAACAAGGCGACAATCATAACCGTGACGTCGGTCAAGGTATAGTGTCTAACGGCAGAGATAATTCCCGCGATTAATCCCAAAAACACAGCTAGTATCGTGGAATAAAAGGCGAGCTCAAAGGTCACCCAAAAACGCGCTGAAATTTCATCCATTACTGGACGTCCAGAACGTACAGACGATCCAAGGTCACCTTGGACGGCATTTCCTAAGAACGTCAAGTATTGAGTGTGTAGTGGATCATTTAATCCAAGACGTTCACGAATATTGTCAACGGTTTGTTCAGATGCTCCTTCACCAGCGATAATCTTCGCTGGGTCACCAGGTACGAGGTGCATTAACGAGAATACTAAAATCGTTACCCCGAGAAGTACTGGTATCGTCTGAAGAAGTCTACGGATAATATACTTAGTCAACTCTCATCACCCCTATTTTTTCATTTTTGGATCAAGTGCATCACGAACGCCATCACCAAAGATATTGAAAGCAAGTACAACAAGAACAATCATAATACCTGGGAATAAGGCCACATGACCCGCTTCATACATGTATTGACGCCCTTCATTAAGCATAGCTCCCCACTCCGGCGCTGGTGGTTGTGCACCTAGTCCAAGGAATGCTAGACCCGCTCCTGTTAAAATCGCAGTCGCAATACGTAACGAAGCTTGTACGATAATTGGAGACATGACGTTCGGCAAAATATGTTTAAAGATGATACGAAGATCCGATGCACCTAGTGCCCGAACGGCATCGATGTATTCCAGTTTTCTTACGGATAACGTGGAACCTCGAACAATACGCGCAAATGCAGGCACAGAGAATATCCCGACTGCAATAATTACGTTTGTTAAACTGCCTCCTAGTACGGCTACAATTGCTAGTGCTAGAAGAATCCCAGGGAATGCAAGTAGAATATCCATAAGACGCATGATGATGGTATCAATTTTCCCACCGTAATAGCCCGATACGATTCCTAGAATGACTCCTACAACCCCACCAACGATTACAGATAGAAAACCTACATATAAAGTAAGCTTCATACCGAAAACGATACGTGTAAAGATGTCACGTCCAAAACTGTCTGTCCCGAACCAATGTTCAGCAGACGGACCTTGAAGCTTGTTCGCAACACTCGTTTTATTTGGCTGCAGGTCTGTAAATGTCGATATGATCCATGGTCCTAAAAAGGCCATAATAATGAAAAACAATATCATTGATCCACCGACAACAGCAGCTTTGTTCTTGGCAAGTCGACGCCAAAATTGTTTGAAACTCTCAAGCTGCGGATTCACCTTTTTGGCTGTCACAGGATGATTCACTGTTTCTTCGCTCATGAAGTAAACACCCTTTCCTATTTAACTATTCTGTCAAAGAACTAGACTAGCTTATTTTACAAGATTCACGCTTATATGACTAGTTTAGATTTGTTACAATTCATGTATGATAGTTAATTATCAGAATCCAATTTCAATTCTAATGTTATATTAGGGATAGCTTATTTTAATAAAAAAAGCGCTTTCTAAGTTTATTATACTATATTAAAATAGTTTTAAATCGATATATCTGTATGATATTGGTATAAAAATCATAAAAATATTATTTTTTTCATTAAGCTAATTCATTTCATCTATCTAAATCATCTATCAGTTGGAATTTATTACCTTGTGACAAGCCGATTTATATGCTATATTATTTTTTGAATATTATGTTCACTCTAATATTCAAAATCATATAATGTATAGGGGGCAACTCACGTATGGCTATTAACAAAAAGTCACTTTGGTTTCTTCTGTTAACGCTGATTCTTGCACTATTTTTAGCTGCATGTGCTGGCGGTAGCGACAATGAGGAATCTACAGATGATCCAGTAGAAGAAACTGGTGGCACAGAAAATGCTGAGGATGGCGAAGATACAGAAGGTACAGAAACTGACGGTGCAGAAGGCGGAGATTTAATCTTGGCAGTTCTTTCAGATGCATCATCACTTGATCCACACGGTTCAAATGACGTACCATCTTCTGTTGTTCAAGCAAACATCTATGAAACATTAGTTAATCGTGATGAAAACAACGAAATCGTTCCTGGTCTTGCAGAGTCTTGGGAGCAAGTTGATGAAACAACTTGGTCATTCAAATTACGTGAAGGCGTAACGTTCCACGATGGCGAAGCGTTCAATGCTGAAGTTGTAAAAATGAACTTAGATCGTATCCGTGACGAAGCAGTAGCTTCTCCTCGTCTCTTCTTGTTTGAGATGATCACGAATGTTGAAGTTGTAAGCGACTACGAAGTAAACATTACGACTGAGTATCCATTCGCACCATTACTCGCTCACCTTTCACACAATGGTGGCGGTATGATTTCTCCAGCTTCTATTGAAGCAGACTACGAAGCATTAAATGGCGGATCTGATCCAGGTTCTGTTATCTCTGAAGGCCCAGTAGGTACTGGTTTCTTCAAATTTGATTCATGGACTCCAGGTTCTGAAATCAAACTTGTAAAGAACGAAGAGTATTGGGGTGAAGGCGCGAAAGTTGATTCTGTAACTTTCCGTGTTGTTCCTGATTCTCAAGTACGTGCAGCTGACCTAGAAACAGGTAACGTACACATTATCGATCCAGTTCAACCAAACGAAGTTGAGCGTATCAACAACTCTGGCGCTGCATCTGTTAACCAAAAAGCTTCTTCAAGCTTAGCTTACCTTGGTTTCAACACAGAAAAAGCACCATTTGATAACCCATTAGTACGTCAAGCAATCTCTAAAGCAATCGACCGCGAAGCAATCATCAGCGGTATCTATGATAACTATGGTATTCCAGCGATTGGACCACTTGCACCTGGCATCTTCGGTTACACAGAAGACATCGATACAGTTGAGTTCAACATGGAAGAAGCAAAAGCTCTTCTTGAAGAAGCAGGCATGGCAGATGGTTTCTCTACGTCTATCTGGACGAATGACAACCCACAACGTCAAGCAATCGCAGTTCTTATCCAAGAAGCTCTTGCTGAGTTAAACATTGAAGTTTCTATCGAAGTAATGGAATTCGGTACGTACCTAGAGCAAACGGCTGCTGGTCAGCACGATATGTTCATCCTTGGTTGGTCTAACCCTACTGGTGACGCTGACTACGGTATGTATGCACTGTTCCACTCTTCACAAAAAGGTAACCCAGGTAACCGTTCATTCTACGAAAACGCAGATGTGGATGCATTACTTGACCAAGGTCGCCGTGAAGCAGACCCAGCAGCTCGTGAAGCGATCTACGCTGAAGTTGCTCAGTTGTTAACAGACGATGCGCCAATGGCGTTCTTATTACACACTGAGTACTTAACAGGTGTTGCTGACAACGTTCAAGGATTCGATATCGGTACTGACGGTATCTACGATCTTCGCAACGTAACAATCGGTAACTAATTCTTACTGATTAGTCCCCTTCTCATCTTTTGAGAGGGGGATTTTTTAGTTCTAGATGTGGAGCAGGCTCGCTCTGAAATTCTGTCAAATGACAGCGTGGACAGGGAGGCGTCTTTTGCCTCTATGGTCGCGATGTCATTTGGCATGGATTTCAAGCCTGCGCAACTCGATACCACCTAGATGTAGAGAACGTTCGTTCAGAAACCGTGAGCTAAGACGGGGGCTCCTAGGGATTTTCATGGGCTGAGAGCGCGTTCACCGTACAGCCGAGCGATTTGTCGTTACAAGTTGCCACTTTCTCGTTACCAAATGATGATTTGTCCTACCAGCGATTCGATTTGTCGTGACAAACTGATTTATTGGAAACTATTTCTCTTCTATACCCCTGTCTCTGAGCCCCCACCTTCCCTCAAGAACGGATGTCCCAAGCCCTTGCTAGGAAGACCTTCCCCACTTCAGGGGTTCAGTCCTTGTCTCAAAAGAAAGCACAAAAAAAGCCATCCCTCTCGGGATGACTTTCTTGAATGCCCAGCGACGTCCTACTCTCACAGGGGGAGACCCCCAACTACCATCGGCGCTGAAGAGCTTAACTTCCGTGTTCGGTATGGGAACGGGTGTGACCTCTTCGCCATCATCACTAGACCTTGAGCCTGTTCGCTCAAAACTGGATAGAACTTCATTGATTGTGTCGATGTAGACTGATCCCGATGGAATCAAGTTGCGTGACCTAGAAATACACTCCAAGATCTGTCGCACCCAATGAGGCAAAGGACGCCTCTCTGTGCACGCCCGATCTTCTCGGAATTTCTGACGTAGGTCACTCCACATCTAAAATTTGGTTAAGTCCTCGATCGATTAGTATTCGTCAGCTCCACACGTCGCCGCGCTTCCACCCCGAACCT
>NZ_JBHSEF010000025.1:0-61594 GCF_042649045.1 Chryseomicrobium palamuruense
CGCGCCCAACGGGGGTCGGGTCGGCGACTTGTATATCTTGACGTCTTGCATGTTCAGTTTTCAATGTTCATTTTCTTGCATCGCTCGTTTTGGCGACTTTAATATAATACCAAATTACGAATCTAGATGTCAATTACTTTTTCAAAAAAGTTTTCTCGATGTGTTTCGTAATTTAGCAACTTGATTACTATAGCACGGCCCCAGGCACGAAACAAGCACTTTATCTCATCTTTTTTCAACAAAGTTTCCTAAGTTCAACATTTAGTCGCACTTACTTTCATTCAGCCCACATCTTGTGCCTGACAATACTCTTCTATAAGAAGAAAAACAATTCACGCAACTCCCGCGTGAAAAACAAAAAGCACTCTCTCCATTAAATAGAGGGAGTGCCAATGTGTTTTGATTAGTCGCGATGACGCATCAACGGGAACAATAGAACATCACGGATTGATGGTGAGTTCGTCAGTAACATAACAAGACGGTCGATACCAATACCGAGTCCACCTGTTGGTGGCATACCGTATTCGAGTGCCTCGATGAAGTCGTCGTCCATTTCATGCGCTTCGTCGTTCCCTGCTTCCTTCTCGACAAGCTGCGCTTCAAAACGCTCACGTTGGTCAATCGGATCATTTAACTCCGTGAAGGCATTCGCATGCTCACGGCGCACGATGAACAATTCAAAGCGGTCTGTAAAGCGGCCGTCTTCTGGATTTTTCTTCGCAAGCGGAGATACCTCCACTGGGTGTCCATAGATGAAAGTTGGTTGAACAAGAAGTTCTTCTACTTTCTGTTCAAAGAACTCGTTGAGTACATGTCCCACTTCCATAGAAGGTTTGACTTCTACGCCGTGCTCTTTCGCAAGTGCATGTGCTTCTTCTTTCGTCATGTCTTTCCAGAAGTCGACGCCTGTCACTTCTTTTACAGCGTCTGCCATGTGCCAGCGTTTCCAACCTGGAGCAAGGTTTACTTCGTCGTCTCCGTACTGAACAATTGTTGACCCTAGCACGTCTTGTGCGATGTGCGCAATCAAGTTCTCTGTCAGGTTCATGATGTCTTGGTAATCGGCATACGCTTCATACAGCTCGATCATCGTGAATTCCGGATTGTGACGCGTCGAGATTCCTTCATTACGGAAGACGCGGCCGATTTCGTAGACTTTCTCAAGTCCACCTACGATCAGACGTTTCAAGTGAAGTTCAATCGCGATACGCATGTATAGTTCCATGTCTAATGCATTGTGATGTGTAACAAACGGACGAGCCGCTGCTCCACCCGCGATAGAATGCATCATTGGTGTTTCAACTTCTAAGAATCCTTCGTTATCTAGATAACGGCGCATCGACTGAATGATACGGCTACGTGTGATGAATGTCTTTTTGCTGTCTTCACTTGTCATCAAGTCCAAGTAGCGTTGACGGTAGCGTTGTTCTACGTCTTTTAAGCCGTGGAATTTCTCCGGCATTGGTCGAAGTGATTTCGTTAAGAACGTAAATTCTGTTGCTTTAATAGAAAGTTCTCCTACATTCGTGCGGAAGACCGTCCCTTTCACTCCGATGATATCGCCAAGATCCGCTGTATTGAAAGAAGCATATGCATCGTCGCCGATGGCATCTTTACGTACGTAGATCTGAATTTGACCGCCGAGGTCTTGGATGTGCGCAAAGCCCGCTTTTCCTTTTCCGCGCTTGGTCATGATACGACCTGCTGCGATGACTTCGTATGGCGTCTCGTCGAGTTGTTCTTTCGTATAGCCTTCAAACTCTTCTTTAATCTCATTACTTAAGTGGCTGCGTTCAAAGCGAGATCCGAATGGATCCATGCCTTGCTCTTGCATCGACGTCATCTTCTGGCGTCTCACCTGTAATTGATCGTTTAATTCTTCGATGTTCGACATAATGTCACTCCTTCACTCTGTTCTTCCCCAGATTGCAATAGCTTCATTGTACACAACTTTCCTTGAAACTTCACCTCCACCAACTGAAGTCTGGGAATTCAGTCTTTTGGCATAAAGAAAGCTACCACGCCTAGGTGATAGCTTACCCGTTATACAGATACAACTTCTTCACGAGAAGCCATGCGCTCCTCCGCGAACTGGTTCAAGTATACTTTTAATTCGTTTGCATCTTCTATCTGATTGATTATCGTCCGAGCCGTTCCGTTTCCGCGGATACCTTTTAAGTACCACGAAGCATGTTTACGCATCTCACGAACAGCCACTTTCTCGCCTTTCAACTGCGCGAGGCGTTCAAAGTGCAACAAGCACACATCGATTTTTTCACGAACAGATGGTTCCGGCTTTAGGTCACCGGACTCTAAGTACTCTACTGTACGATAGATCATCCACGGGTCACCGAGTGCTGCACGTCCGATCATTACTCCGTCTACACCGGTCTCATCAAGCATACGCTTCGCATCTTGCGGACTTTCCACGTCCCCGTTTCCAATGACCGGAATTGACACCGCCTGCTTCACATCACGAATGATGTCCCAATTTGCGTAGCCTTCATACATTTGCTCACGCGTACGTCCGTGGACAGCTACTGCAGCTCCTCCGGCACGTTCAATCGCTTGCGCATTCTCTACAGCAAGGATATTCTTCTCGTCCCATCCGATCCGCATCTTCACCGTGACGGGTTTGGTGACATTATCGACTACCGCCGATACCATCTCATAAATTTTGTTCGGGTCAAGTAACCAGCGGGCGCCCGCTTCACACTTGATGATTTTATTGACTGGACAGCCCATATTGATGTCAATGATGTCTGCCGTCGTATTTTGGTCCACATATTTCGCTGCTGCAACGAGCGTTTCCTTTTCGCCTCCAAAGATTTGAAGAGACAGTGGATTTTCCCGTTCATCAATATACAACATGCTTAACGTCTTTTCATTCTGCTGAACGATCCCTTTATCACTAATCATCTCTGCATAAACAAGTCCTGCTCCAAATTCCTTCACCGTCAGGCGGAATGCCGAATTACTGATTCCTGCCATTGGTGCCAACACGACGCGATTGTCCATTTCGACGTAGCCAATACGAAATGGTTTGGTCGGTTTAAGTGTCACTTTCTTCACCTTCCTCTTGCCCTTTTAATTCGTCTATTGCGATACCGAGCACGTGGGCAATTTTCGTCCATTGCGTGGCAGTAGGTTCCTTCACCCCTCGCTCCATCTTTCCAAGCGTGGCAGGAGCTACCTCTAGTTCTTTTGCCAATTCAATCTGACTGATGCGTTTTAACTTTCGGTATGCACGAATGCGTCGGCCCCATCTACTGTTTTCCATAAGCGAATGCCCTCTTTCTCGGAATCGAATTGTGCCGCGAGCTGTGTGATCTCCTCGTGCGGATAAATCGATGCCAATGGAATAAGTACAAATGCACGTTCCTTCATGCGCGGATGTGGAATCTGTAAGACATCCGATTCTATATTTTCTTCATTATATACCAAAATGTCAAGGTCTACCGTCCGGGGGCCCCAGCGGATGACCCGTTTCCGGCCAAGCTGTTCCTCCACCTGCTGACACATCTCAAGCAACTCATGTGGAGTTAAATGTGTCGTCACACCAACTGCAATGTTCAAGAAGGCCGCTTGATCGGTGTAGCCAACCGGGTCGGTCTCATAGACAGAGGAAACCGAATCGACCGTAACAGAAGACGCTTCCATCAGTGCACGCACCGCTTCCTGTAAAAAGGCAAAGCGGTCACCTATATTTGACCCGATTGATAGGAACGCGCGGTTCATAGTGTCCCCCGCGCAATCTCTACAGCCACGGAATCATAGTGCCCGCGAATCGGTGGCGTCGGTTTCACTACGAGTACCTTGCATCCTTTGACTAGCGGAGAATAGGTCTCTAAAATACGCGACGCAATAGTTTCAGCAACCGACTCGATCAACTGAAATGGCTTCCCTTCCGCCACTTCTTTACACAGTTCATACACTTCTGCGTAATTGACTGTCGCCTTCAAATCATCGGTTTCACCCGCTTGTTTTAAATCTGTCGCAAGCGTCACCGTGATGCGGAACATTTGCCCAAGCACGTTCTCTTCCGGAAGCGCTCCGTGATACCCGTAAAACGCCATATCGTTTAAATAGATATAATCCATCAGTTTTCCTCCTCATACGTCGCCTTGCCGGCCAACACATCCATCATTTTTACGGTTCGCGCAAGTTCTTTCACATCATGCACACGTACCATATGCACACCTTTGTCGATGCCATAACTCACCGTAGCTGCAGTCCCCTCTACACGCTCCTCCACCGGAAGCTTCAACACATTTCCAATGAGACTTTTCCGAGACGTCGCAAGGAGGACCGGATAACCCATCGCGACTAACTCTTTTAGGTGCTGCATCATCCAAATGTTGTGCGTCGTATTCTTGCCGAAACCAATACCTGGATCGAGCCAGATCTGTTCATCCGTCACACCGTGTGACTTCGCAATGGCAATGGACTCCTCTAAGTCCGCTTTTGCCTCTGACCAGAAATGGGTATACTCAGCCGTATCTCGGTTATGCATCAGAATAATTGGCACTCCGTACGAGGCAGCAAGTGTGGCAAGACCTGCATCCCTCTTCACACCCCATATGTCATTCAACATATCGACACCTGCATCAAGCGCGGCTTTCGCTACAGTCGACTTGTACGTATCAATCGATAAGAGAACGGGAACCCCTGCTTCCCGAATCGCACGAACGACCGGCACAACTCGCCCGATTTCCTCTTCATCTGAGATTCGCGTATACCCAGGACGCGTGGACTCCCCGCCGATATCAACAAACTTCGCCCCCTGCGCCACCATTTCTTTTGTCCGCTCTACAGCCTGTTCGACTTCATTATATTTGCCCCCATCTGAAAATGAATCCGGGGTTACATTTAAAATACCCATGATGACCGTTTCTTTCTCAAAATCGAGTCGTACACCATGCTTTTCAAATTGCTTCATCATTGGCTTTTGCATCCTCACTCTCTATTTCCGATACATACGCTGCATGCAATGTTCGATACATTTCGCCATCATTTCCCGGGAAATGATGATCTTCGACCGCACGAATCGGGACGATTTCTTGCACGGCGTTCGTTACAAACACTTCATCTGCTTCTTCGACCTCTTTTTGGAGGAAGCGTCCAATCCGGACGTGCAGATCGTGCGCCTCCGCATAGTCGATAACCCACTGGCGTGTGATGCCATCTAAAATCCCGGTATCTAGTGACGGAGTGAATAACTCCCCGCCCTTTACCCAAAACACATTCGACGTAATCCCTTCTGCGACCACGCCTTCCGCTGTACACATCAACCCTTCCATCTCGGCAAGAGAAGGCAGTTCAAAACGCGCGAGCACATTGTTCGCATAGTGATGCGACTTCAGACGACCCGTGCCTTCAGGAGTATTGCGTGCCACCCGAATCCAGCACGCCGTTTTTTCTTTTCCTCGAACCACCGGCGGAAGTTCTTTGCGCATCATCAGAACCGTTGGATTTTCATACGACGTCGGCTGTAAGCCGATATCATGTACCCCTGCTGAGACATTGAAACGAAAATAGCCGTCTTTGCCCTCATGCTGTTTCGTCAGTTCCGTCACCACTTCTCGAATTTCCTCTTTTGTGTACGGCATCCGGATGCGAAACGTTGAAAGCGCCCGTTCGAGGCGCTCCCAGTGTTGATCCCATAAGAATAGCTTCCCGTTATACGTCCGAAACGTCTCAAAGAACCCGAGACCATACAAGTAACCATGGTCATACGGGGAGATTGTCACGTCTTCTTTTAAAAGATAGTCGCCGTTTTTCCAGCAGTCCATTACACTGACACTTCCTTCGGTTCGCAGTACGTTTCGATAAAGTTGCGAATCAGTTTCTTACCTTCTTCCGTCATGATGGACTCGGGGTGGTACTGCACGCCTTCGACCGCGTAGTCTTTGTGGCGAAGCCCCATGATTTCCCCTTCCGCTGTCCAAGATGTCACTTCGAGGCAGTCCGGAAGACTTTCTTTTTCCACAATCAGCGAGTGGTAGCGCGTCGCCCGGAACGGATTCGGCATATCCGCATGAACGCCTTTGCCATCATGATGAACCGGCGACGTCTTCCCGTGCATCAACCGCTCGGCACGAATGACCTTGCCGCCAAACGCTTGTCCAATCGATTGGTGACCAAGGCAGACGCCAAGAACCGGAACTTTGCCGGCGAAATGTGTAATGACATCAAGACTGACTCCCGCCTCGTTCGGTGTACACGGCCCCGGAGATACGACGATCATTTCCGGCTGCAGGGACTCAATGTCAGATAATGAAATCTCGTCATTACGCACGACACGAATCTCGCGTCCCATCTCTCCCATGTACTGCACTAAGTTATATGTGAAAGAATCATAGTTATCAATCATCAAAATCATGGCTGTTTCGTCCCTTCCGCCATTGCTTTGGCCTGCCATAATGCTTTTGCTTTGTTCAGCGACTCGATATATTCCGCTGCCGGAATGGAATCAATGACGATTCCAGCACCCGCTTGGATATGCGCCATCCCGTCCTGCACAAATGCGGTACGGATGACGATATTGAATTCCAAGTCACCTGTATAGCCAAACCAGCCGATGGAGCCTGTATAGAGTCCGCGGCGGACTGGTTCGAGTTCCTCGATAATTTCCATTGTACGAATCTTCGGCGCGCCTGTAATCGTGCCTCCTGGGAACATCGCCTGAACGATTTCTGCGTTCGACACATCCGGACCGAGCTTCCCTTTGACGTTCGAGACGATGTGCATGACGTGTGAATAACGCTCGATGACCATAAACTCATCTACTTCTACCGTGCCATACGTTGCGACTTTCCCTAAGTCATTGCGCTCGAGGTCTACGAGCATCACGTGTTCGGCACGCTCTTTCTCATTATCGATCAGTTCCTGCGCAAGAGCGATGTCGTCCGCTTCGTCTTTTCCACGTGGGCGTGTTCCTGCAATCGGACGGGTCGAAAGTTCGTCTCCTTTTTTCTTCACAAGGAGTTCAGGTGAACCTGAGACGACGACAAAGTCATCCGCTTGAATATACGCCATATAAGGAGACGGGTTGAATGTGCGCAGCGCTTCGTACATGACGCGCGGCTCGACGCCTAGCTCTTTTGATTGGCGCACGGAAAGATTGACTTGGAAGACGTCACCTTGTGCTATGTATTCTTGAATGCGGCGCACGGCCTCTTCAAATTCCGGACCGCTCATCGACACATGCAAGGTACTGTCGTCTTGAACGACTTCCCGTGCAGCCCCTGTTTCGAAAAGTCGCTCACGAATACCTCGTTCAATGGCTTGTTGCCACTCCTGGTGCCAGGTATCTAAGTCGACTTCCGCTTGAGGAAGCTTCATAAGTCGTACTTCTTCCGTGTGGACGTCATATACGGCCCAGTGATCGAACAGATAGAAGAAGTTCATCGGAATACGCAAGTCGTCTTTAGACGTTTCCGGTAGAACTTCAATGACGCGTGCATAATCGTATGTAACAAATCCAAGAGCACCGCCTTGGAAGTCCGGTAAATCCGGGTTGTATGCAATATGATAATCACGAACTAGTTCTTCAATCAGGGCTAAAGATTCTCCGGATCGCTCTTCGGTTTCTCCCGTGCTCCACTCGATATGAAGACCTTCCGGAATGGACCAGACGCTTGCAAACGGTGTAAACGCTGCGATGCTCTGATTCCCACCACGAGCGCTTTCAAATAAGGCATGACGAGTTGCTTCTTTCGCAAGCTCCTGATAGCCATAATAAAATTCATCTTTAGATGCTGAAAATGTGCGAGTATTGGTTAGTTGAATCACTGAGGTTGCCCCTTTTTCACCAGAATGTGCTTTAAGTGTACCTGTATTCGAGGCGTTAGAAAAGGAAAAAGACCGCCCATTTGGACGGTCTTGCACGGTTATTTATTGGTTTTCGAAGTTATAAAGATGTGTACTCAAATAGCGTTCTCCGTTTGACGGGATGATTGCCAAGACTTTCTTGCCTTTTCCGAGTTTCTTCGCAAGTTCGAGTGCCGCATGGATGGCTGCGCCAGAAGAAACGCCACCGAGAATTCCTTCCGCTTTCGCCACTTCACGAGCCATCGCATAGGCATCTTCATTTGATACTTGGATGACGCTATCATAGATTTCTGTATCCAGCACCTTCGGAACAAACCCTGCGCCGATCCCTTGAATTTTGTGGGGACCAGGCGACCCACCAGAAAGCACTGGAGAATCTTTTGGTTCGACTGCAGCAATGTGGATGCCAGGGAAACTTTCTTTCAAGACGCCCCCTGCACCTGTGATCGTTCCGCCTGTTCCAATCCCTGAGACGAACCCGTGCAATTCATCAAATGCCTTCACGATTTCAGGACCAGTCGTCAGACGGTGGACTTCCGGATTAGCTTCGTTATTGAACTGTTGTGGCATGAAGTACCCATTCTCAGAAGCAAGTTCTTCCGCTTTCGCAATCGCACCTTTCATACCGTCCGCTCCTGGTGTCAATACAAGTTCAGCACCATATGCACGAAGCAAGTTGCGACGCTCTGTACTCATCGTATCTGGCATGACAAGAATTGTTTGATAGCCTTTCGCAGCAGCAATCATTGCCAAACCAATTCCTGTATTCCCACTTGTTGGTTCAATAAGTGTATCTCCAGGTTTGATGTCGCCTGCTTTTTCTGCGGCTTCAATCATCGCAAGCGCAATACGGTCTTTGACACTGCTTCCTGGGTTGAAATATTCAAGCTTTACATACACTTCCGCATCGTTTTCGTTTGTTACACGATTTAACTTTACAATCGGTGTATGCCCTACTAGTTCAGTAATTGAATGTGCTGTACGTGCCATTTCCTCACTCCTAATTCCTAGTTTTTTGATAGGTATTAAGTGTATGATAGCAATCTAGTAAAAAGACTGTCAAATTTTAGCCTCCGTCACCATATTGCCAACTCGCAGCAAATTCTTCCCAAAATGCGCGTGGTGTGACGGATTGTGGAAGTTGCTCGAGAGCGAGTTCCCGCTGGATATGCGCTTTCACATCCTCAAAGCTAAACGATGAACCCTCAAGTATGCTTTGCACTTGAACCACTACAAATCGCCCATCTGTTAAAGGAATGGGACTACTTATTTCTTCTGCCTTGAGATCTGGAAGAGCTCGCACGAGGTTCGCATCGACTGCGGTTGTATTGGAATTCACAAAGCCGACGGTGCCTCCAAGTGCTGCAGAACTTGGGTCAATGGAGAGCTCTCGGGCCAGTCCTTCAAAAGAAGAGCCGTTGTCGAGTTCAGACTTTACTTCTTCCGCTTCTTGCATCGTTGCCACGTAAATCGCTTTCACATCATAGGAAGTCGGAATCTCATAAAGGGATTGATTCTCTTCGTAATACGTTTCCAGCGCCGTTTCTTCCACGACCACGTCTTTCGCAAGAACTTTTTCCAAAATGATGCGCGCACGGACTTTCTTCTCCATCTGTTCTTCATTTAGACCGAGGAAGGTCTGGTCCGTTCCTTCTGTTGCTGAACGGTACAAGGACATTTCAAGCGCTAGCTCTTCATCCGACACGTTAATCGCATGCTTTTTGGCAGCTGCTTCCATCACGCGTTCATTCACAAGTGCTTCAAGTGCTTCACGCCCAGAGCGTGTTTCCATCTCCGCCACCCATTCATCGTGCGTAATGTCTTCCCCGTCAACCGTAGCGACTGTCTCGTTAGTTGATGCGCCGTTCGGAATGAGCCAGGCAATAAACCACAGCAAATTCCCCAGCAACAAAATACCTAGCACAATCAGGACAGGTTTTGTTTTTAAATGACGTTTCGGTCTAGCCGTATTAGTTCGGTCGTTTGGCCTCATCAATCATTGTCTCCAATTCGTCCACGTTATAGTGATAATTTTCCATACAGAAGTGGCATTGCGCCTCTGCGCCGCCGTCTTCTTCAATCATATCACGAATTTCATCTGGACCTAAAGAAATGATGGCAGCACCAAATCGTTCTTTCGAACAGTTACAGCTGAACGTTACATCTTGCTGGCTTAAGACTTGTACATTGTGCTCCCCTAGAATTTCTTTTAGTAGCTCTTCCGGAGAAAGACCACGTTCAATTAGTTTCGATACTGGTTCCATTTTGGAAAGATGCTCTTCAATTTCCGTAATCGTCTCGTCGTCAGTTCCTGGCATCAACTGGATGATGAATCCACCTGCAGCAAGGATCGAGTTGTCTGGATTCACAAGTACACCCAGCCCAACAGATGACGGTACTTGTTCAGACGTCGCGTAGTAATAGGTGAAGTCTTCCGCAATCTCTCCGGAGACGATTGGCACCTGGCCAGTGAAGAAATCACGCATGCCTAAATCTTTTACGACTGTCAAGGCGCCTTCTGTTCCAACCGCACGACGAACGTCCAGTTTTCCTTTTTCATTCAAGTCAAAGTGTACGTGTGGATTGGTCACATACCCGCGGGCTTCCCCATGTGAATTGGCATCGATGATGATCGGTCCAACCGGTCCGTTCCCTTCAATCTTCACCGTTAATTTGTCTTTCCCTTTTAGCATAGCCCCCATCATGACAGCTGCTGTCATCGAACGACCGAGTGCCGCTGAAGGGATCGGCCATGTATCGTGGCGACGTTGTGCTTCTCCTACCATATCTGTTGTACGTGCAGCAAAGGCACGTACTTGTCCATCAAATGCTAAAGCGCGTACTAAATAATCACTCATGTTTCATTCCTACTTTCTCGTTTCGTTGAAAGATTAAATATAGTCCTTTTAGTGTTAAAAACGGATCCACGTGATCAATGATGTCGGTCTCCGCAGAAATCAGAGGAGCAAGTCCGCCGGTTGCGACGACTTTAGCCTCCGCATTTCCTGACTGTTTCATACGCTTCACGAGTCCTTCGACTTGGCCGACATAGCCATAGACGATGCCTGATTGCATAGCTGAGACGGTGTTCTTTCCGACCACGTGCTCCGGTGTTGTCAGTTCAATGCGCGGAAGTTTACTGGCGCGGGAAAACAAGGCTTCTGTGGAAATGCCAATGCCGGGTGCAATGGCGCCTCCCATATAATGTCCCTGTTCATTGATATAACAGTAGGTTGTCGCTGTACCGAAATCGACGATGATCAGCGGCATTCCGTAATAGTGTATGCCTGCAACGGCATTAACTATACGGTCCGCTCCGACTTCCCGTGGATTTTCATACTTAATGTTGAGACCTGTCTTGACGCCCGGACCAACAACCATTGGTTTTTGTTTAAAATATTTGGAGCACATGGCTTCTAGTGAAAACATGATCGGCGGAACGACAGAGGAGATGATGATGCCATCAATGTCTTCAAAATACAGCCCCACATGTTGGAACAGCGCTTTGACTTGCATGGCATACTCATCTTCTGTTTTCATCCGGTCGGTTTCCATGCGCCAATGATGCTTCAAACGATCGTGTTCGTAGACACCTAAAACGATATTGGTGTTCCCGATATCCATCACTAAAATCATGGCCGTCCCTCATTTCACTTTGAATCATACCATAGCAGGTGGAGATAGAGAAAAGCGTAAGCACCAAGGAGGCGCCTACGCTTTTTCATTACTTCCGGTCTTCTTGAATTGGGTTTCCTGCATCCGTATCAGACGGTGCTGATTCCGATGGAAGGTCTCCTGTTGATGGATCTGAAGGCGCACCCGTTACATCAGGTGTTTCTTCTCCCGTTACAGAAGGTTCTTCAAATGGACGTTCAGGCAGTGTACCGTGCTCTTTCAAATGGATGATTTGAGCAGCATCGAGTGTTTCCACTTCGAGTAGCGTCTCAGCAATCAAGTTCAAGAGGTCCCGTTTCTCTGTTAAAATCTCTTTCGTGCGCGCGTATTGTTCCTTGATCATGCTCTGCATCTCTTGGTCAATTTCATACGCAATCGCATCCGAGTAGTTTTGCTCCGAATTGAAGTCGCGTCCTAGGAAGACATTGCCTCCTTGTGACTGACCAAACTGCATCGGGCCTAGCTTGTCACTCATCCCGTACTCTGTGACCATGCTGCGGACAATACCGGTAGCACGCTGGAAGTCATTGTGCGCTCCTGTTGACACTTCACCGAAGACGATGTCTTCTGCTACACGGCCTCCAAGTAGTCCAGAGACTTTGTCGAGCAGTTCTGGTTTCGTCATGAAGTAACGATCTTCTTTTGGAAGCATCACAGCATATCCACCTGCTTGTCCACGAGGGACGATGGTTACTTTGTGAACCGTTTCCGCATTATCAAGCGTCAACCCGATAACCACGTGTCCTGCTTCATGGAACGCGACAATCTTGCGTTCTTTCGCAGAGATAACTTTCGTGGATTTGGCTGGACCTGCAATGACGCGATCGGTTGCTTCATCAATATCATACATATCAATTTTCTTTTTATCTCGGCGCGCTGCCACGAGTGCGGCTTCGTTAAGTAAGTTTTCAAGGTCAGCCCCTGAGAACCCTGGTGTACGCTGGGCGATGGCTTTTAAATCGACGCCTTCTGCTAAAGGTTTGTTACGTGCATGTACTTTAAGTACTGCTTCACGGCCTTTGACATCCGGACGACCTACAGTAATCTGGCGGTCAAAACGTCCTGGACGAAGAAGGGCAGGATCTAGAATATCTGGTCGGTTCGTTGCGGCAACGATGATAATGCCTTCGTTTGCACCGAAACCATCCATCTCAACAAGTAATTGATTCAATGTTTGCTCACGCTCATCGTGACCACCGCCAAGACCTGCACCACGTTGACGACCGACTGCGTCGATCTCATCAATGAAGATGATACACGGAGCATTTTTCTTCGCATTTTCAAAAAGGTCACGTACACGGGATGCCCCGACACCGACGAACATTTCAACGAAATCCGAACCGGAAATCGAGAAGAATGGGACGCCTGCTTCACCGGCAACCGCACGAGCAAGAAGCGTTTTCCCTGTTCCTGGAGGACCTACTAAGAGGATCCCTTTTGGAATACGGGCACCGAGCTCAACGAATTTGCGTGGGTCTTTTAAGAAATCGACCACTTCGACAAGTTCCGCTTTCTCTTCGTCTGCACCGGCAACGTCTTCAAATTTCGCTTTTTTCTTATCGTCATACAGTTTTGCTTTGCTCTTCCCGAAGTTCATCACGCGGTTTCCGCCGCCTTGTGATTGACTTAATAGGAAGAAGAACAGAATAATGATGATCAGGAATGGCAGGAGTCCTGTCAAGAACTGTACCCAACCACTTGTTTGAGGCGCTTCTTCTGTGTCCCAAACAATGTTGTTTTGATCAGCAAGCTCACCAAGTGTTTGCTCTGTGAATTGGCCATTCGACGGAATACGAGCGTTAAATGTCTCGCCTTCTTCCGCATCCACCATTTCCCCTGTGATGACATAGACATTGTTTACAGGTTGTAATGTGAACTCCTTAATTTCGCCATTTTCCATAGCTTGAATAAATTTATCAGTCGTTAATTCTTTCGTCGGCGCTCCGCTTTGGTTAAACGTAGCAAAGATCCCAACGATCACAAAAAAGATCAGCAAATATAATATCGCGTAGCGCAGTGCTCGATTCATTCCTAGCCTCCTCACGGACTTAATCAAAAAAATCACATCCCGCAGAGGCGGGATGGTGTTGTTTTTGAGGTGATAAAAAGAAAGTAATTCTACTTTCTTGGCGTTCAAAAAACTATAAAATATCTTATCATAGTAAATTTAGCACGTACAATGAAATGCCTTTGAATCAAGTTGTTTCCAAATTAGAAGGAATAGACTTCTTTTTTTAGTACGCCAACGTATGGTAAGTTACGATATCTTTCCGCGTAATCGAGACCATAGCCGACCACAAATGCGTCTGGCACCAAGAATCCAACGTAGTCTGCTTCGAGTGGCACTTTACGTCCAGATGGTTTGTCCAGAAGCGTCACAATTTTAATCGATTTTGCTTTACGGTATTTGAAAAGGTCGATCAGGTAGCTAAGCGTCTTTCCGCTATCGATGATGTCTTCCACGATGATGATGTCGCGACCTTCAATACTTGTGTTCAAATCTTTGACGATTTTTACTTCTCCTGAAGAAACGGTCGCATTCCCGTAACTCGACACATCCATATAATCCATTTCAACGTAAGCATCCACATGCTTCATTAAATCAGACATGAACGGCATCGCGCCTTTAAGAATTCCGATGGCAAGAGGAAACTTGTCTGCGTACTCTTGCGATAGAACCGCACCAAGTTCTTTTGCTTTTTCTTGAATTTGCTCATCCGTTAATAGTATTTCTTGAATATCCTTCTCTAACATGTGGAATCCTCCTGTTTTATCCAAATCACCCAAGGGGTTTTCGTCTGTTTATTCAGCAGCTTTCCATAGGAGAGGCTGATTAGTCCTAGTATACCATTCTTTTGCGAGACAAGCAGTGGCCAGCTATCGCGTTTTTCCAGCGGTATCTTCTGATCGATAAGAATACGGGCGACCTTTTTTTGGTAGGTGCCATAATCAATGCGGTCTCCTGCTTTCCGCCCACGAATGACGAGTGGAAAGTCTTCTTCGTCGATTTGCACATACCAGCGCTCTCCGGGATGAAGCTCGTCCGATTGGGTTAATAAAACCTTTATCGTGTCGGAAACCGAGACCCACCTGTCCGGCATAAGCACGTGTTCCGCTAATGTCTTTGACTTCGTCTTCTGGGCGAACTGGAGATCATCATATGAACGGGTAAGCTGGTAGCCTTGCGGCAGGGAGATGTGCTGTGTTCCGTGGGTGGACGTACTCGCGTGAAGAATGGTTGCTAAAAGCTGCGAAGAAAGGGGTTGCGTGTTTGGTTGTAAGTACTTCCATAGTAAAAGAATCACACGCCTTTGTAAAGCAATCGGAAGTGTCCGAAATCCTTTCCCATCAAGGGTAACGTGACCATTTTGTGAACGTTTCACCAATTCTTGATAACGTAGTTCGGCAAGCTGCGAAAGAACCTCTTCATCTTCTTCCTGTCGTTTGATAAAACGGCCGATTTGCCGGTCGAGTGCCGGATTCTCCTTATAGAGGAGTGGCACCACGTGATGACGGAATCGATTGCGCGTATAAGCGTCGCTTTCATTGCTCGCATCTTCCCGGTAAGCTTGATGGATGTCTCTTAAGTACTGCTCAATGTCTGTACGTTTGATGCCAAGAAGAGGACGCATAATCCCCTTTCCATCGAACACCCGCTGAACCGGAATTCCGAGCACCGCCTCTTCCGACCCCTTCGTCAACTGCATCAACACGGTCTCGATCTGATCGTCTGCGTGGTGTCCTTGGACAAGCACGTCAAAATTATATGTATGTAAGATGGAGGCAAAATAGGCATACCGCTCTTCACGGCACACCTGTTGTGTATTGCCTCCTTGTTGCAATCGTTCCGGAACAGGAAGAGCCTTTGCATAGACCGGAATCTCGAGCGACTCACCTAGCGCTACCACAAATGCCTGGTCATCTTTTGACGCCTGACCGCGTAACTGATGATCTGCATGGACGATTCCAAGCTCCCAGTTATAGGTCTTTGCAAGAGCATGTAAACTGCGGACGAGTGCCACAGAATCCGCACCGCCGGAACACGCGAGCAAAAGACGCTTGCCCGGATGTGTCATCTGATGCCGCTTTAGAAAGTCGTTCACTTGTTGCTCCATGCTAGCTCCCCCTTTTTGTTCAGTTTACCACGCGCGATACTTGTCGGGGAGTAAAAAGCGACCATGTCGGCATGCGTTTTGTCACGTGTAGACAAATGACCGTCTGATCGTCTTGCGCTTTGCCAAAGCTTTTTGCGCACCAATCGAGGAACACAGAGGCCGTTGGGTGCTCTTCTGTCCACCACGACATAAAGACCTCTTCCTGTTCGTCCATCTCCACATGTTCTGCAAAGATGCCGTCTGAGACCATCCAAATGGTGTCTCCATCCTTTAGAAGTAAACTCTGTTCCACTAGGGCTGACTCATTGGAGAACCCAAGGGGTGCTGTCTGATGATCTAGCCGTTCACACGTGGACCCTCGCACAATATACGTCGCCATCGCACCCGCTTTCCAGGAGTGGAGTTTCCCGAGCTGTAAATCAATGAGGGCAAGGTCCATCGTGGCATACACATCGCTCGTCATCCGTAGGCCCGTGATGTAATGCAAGAAGTGTAGTGCCGTCTCGGCGTCCATCTTCTGCCACAGTGCCTGCTTCATACAGTCCATCATCCAGCCACTCTCTTTCGTGGCAAGTTCTCCGTGCCCCATTCCGTCTGCAAGTAAAACCGCAAACAACCCTTCATGGACCGGAAACAAGAAATGCTGATCGCCACTGCGAATCGTTCCATCTTTTGAAGTTGCCGCAACGTCTGCCGTGATGCGATAGGAAACCGATGAGCAAATCGTCAACTCTTGATGTTCGAAAGGTTCTGCGAGCATCTTTCGTTCCGCACAATACATCGGTTCATCTGCCCAGCTACTGACAAGCGCCACAATGGCGTCACTTTCTTCTATCGTACAGGCTTCACTGAGGGATAAGATCACTTTGCGCTGTCCACGCGTCGAACTGACAATATCCATTTGCCATACCGGAATTTGTTGCATCTGAAGCAGGCGGTGAAGGTGCTCTTCCTGTTCCCCCGCCGGAATCTCAAGTGCTCCCACAAAACGCTCGATTTCTTCTCCGAGACCATCTAGTTTCGATGCGAATAATTGTCTTGCATGGTCATAGTGAAGACTGAGGAGGCGGTGTTGTCGGTCTGCCTCTAAAGACTGGAGCAACGTCTTTGGCTTCACACACTGCTTCATGATGAGCAGTTCGGTCTGCCGTTTCTGAAGCCCTTCCTTGCGGTGCCACTGCTCGAGCACGTCATGCATGTCACCTTTTGCATAACACCCGACCTTCCGGTAACACGTCTGACAAGGAAGGGGCAAACTCTGCTCCGGTGACTGCGTAGCTGCTGCCGTCTCACTCCGGATCACATCTCCCACATATTTGAAAAACGATTGCGCTTCTTTCATATGCCGCTTCCACCGAGCCTCTAACCACTCCATGCGCTGTTCCGCGTGACGATTTTCCTTTGGTTTCATGAGCTGCTGCAACTGGATGATCCACGACTTCGGAAGCGCAAAGAAGAATAAGGTCGCGAGTACAGTGGAAGATAGCATCACCTCATCAATCGGCAGTGTGGTGTCATAAAACCGAAAGAATACCAGTACCCCGAGCATCGACAGTGCCTGCCACAGCCTTCCTGCTCGCCGGTGGAGTCCTACAAACAATCCGGTTAGTGCATAGACGGCCATCATGCCACTGTACGAAAGCGTACTGAGTCCGAGCAATAGGCCAGCTGCTACGGCCAGCGGTGTCGATAAAGCGACTCCACCTACTGCCCCTGCTGTTAATAGGACGAGCTGCATCAGAACGATCGGCACGGAAAAATACCCAATCAGTAAGTACTGCATCCCTGTCAGCATCAGTGCGAACAGGATCATCACACCGATAATGCGTTCCGTCGTCCATTTTTCGAGCCACATTTGTGGAAGCGGATAGAACACGCGGAACAATAGGATGGTGACGATGACACTCAACAGCGCCTCGTAACCGACGGCGAGCCAGATATCGAGCGGCACGTTCCGTTGATACGAGACGAGCTGCCAGATGCTCTGGACACCGAGAGATGCAACAGCAATGCGTGCGGTGAGCGGAAGCGGCCGAAGTACATGAAACACCAAAACCTGCAGCAGATGAATCAGGCCCTGCCCCACCCCAAGTGTCAAGGCACCAAACAGTGCACCGACCACCGTCCATCTTTTATACGCTGGATAACGGATTGACACGAGCGCCCACACCGGAAGGAAGAACGGCACGGTCTGATCAAACAGCACCACTTGTGTACAAAAGAATGATAACCATAAAAAGAAACCGACCATCAACCATTTTTCTTTCTCCGCAAGCCGCGCCTTCCAGAAGGAAGCGTGCTGCCATGGTTGCTGTAGTGAAATAAAGCGCATATCTTTCTCCCCCTTTGCATAGCTTAAGCTTACCGGGTGAGAACAGAGAATCTTGTCAGGCTGTGCGGGTGGAAGAGAAAATGTTTCGACGCGTTTCGAATGTTTTTTAAAAAACATTATTGACATCTCTTCGCTGCACTTGTATGATACTAATTGTCCGAAAAAAACAAGGCGGCGTAGCTCAGCTGGCTAGAGCGTACGGTTCATACCCGTGAGGTCGGGGGTTCGATCCCCTCTGCCGCCATCCTTTTTATATCGGCCCCTTGGTCAAGCGGTTAAGACACCGCCCTTTCACGGCGGTAACACGGGTTCGAATCCCGTAGGGGTCATCACAAGCACCGAGTCACATTTTATATGTGGTTTGGTGCTTTTTTATTTCTAGATGTGAAGCAGGCTCGCCCTGAAATTCTGTCGAATATCATTGTGGCCCATTCAAGCCACATACCCGGTCCATTTCAACCCTCTACCCGGTCCGTTCAAGCATGACACCCGGTCCATTGCAGAACAATTGAACAGAGTATGTTGTTAAAAGGCCCATTTAAGCTGCGTACCCGGTCCATTTCAACCATCTGCCCGGTCCATTCTCGTGCCCAATGTTCAAATTGTTCAGATTCTCTACCTCACACACTCCATTACCCAATCCCTTCCTAGCAAGACCTACCCCCATTCTGCTCCACACAAAAACCGCCTTTCCTCATAAATGAGGAAAGGCGGTCATACGACAATCTATATGTGAACACTTTTTATGCGTAGTCAGACAACAAGATTAGCCTCTTTTTGCTCCGCGGCCACCGCGTTTTGATTCTGTTGCACGTTTAAGTGTAGAAAGACGCTCTTCACTATCTTTCAAGAAACGTGACATTTTTGATTCAAAGTTCTCTTTTGGTTGCTGACGCTCACGATCATTTGATCGGAAATTATTTCTTGGGCGCTGTGGTCGCTCAGGACGTTCAGGGCGTTCAGCTTGTGGCTTTGCTTTGCGGATGGATAATCCAATTTTTCCGTCCGCTTCGACGTTCATCACTTTCACTTCTACCATATCGCCAACTTTTAAGTGATCGTTGATATCTTTTACGTAGTTATCTGCGACCTCACTAATATGGACAAGACCTGTCTTGCCACCAGGAAGTTCTACGAATGCTCCGAAGTTTGTGATCCCTGTTACTTTACCTTCTACCTTGCTGCCTACTTCAATTGACATAAAAAAAATGCTCCTCCTTAAAATTTACACTGTGACGCACTACGCCACGTTATCTTTAATTATAACCAACAAAAAAAGAGTGTCAATCATGGCACTCTTTTACTCGTTGGTTTCTTCGTCTTTTTCATCCTTTGGTAGGGTAAAGATAATTTCATTTTCATCCGATAAGAAATAATCTTTGCGAAGAAGTTTTCCAATGTATTCATCATCATTTAACTTGGCAATTTGTAATTCTAGCGTTTCTTGCTCTTCAAGTGTCTTCGCAAGTGAAGCTTCGACTTCTACTTTGGCTTCGTGCTTATCAGCTAAAGTTTGCTGGCTATTCCACAGCGAATGTACCAAGAATCCGATGACCAGTGCGGCCATAACGCCGAAGACACCGAGACGACGATAAAGACGCACGAGTTGTGCGCGCTGGCGCTTCTTTTTCTGATCCATGGAACGTACGTATTCGGAATTAATCGATGAAATCTGTTGTTCAAGCTGGCTTGTTCGTTGATTTTCGCCCATCAAATTTCCTCCTCGTCCGTCGGTTGGCTATATTATACATAAAACCAACACGACTTTGAAGAGCACTTGGAAATATTTTTCGGATGGGCACATAGGCCAAATGACAGAAAAATGCCAACACTTTCACATGAATACGCACAACTAGCCGAACAAAAGTCACAGTAACATGGATAATCCACCAAATCGGGCGCAGAAGGACCACATCTCCTATTCTACCTAACTGTCGTAGCGGAATCTGCAATTCTCGCCGGTAGAGCAAGCCACCTGCCCCTTGTGCCAACAAATCATAGATGCGCCATCTGCCATCTGCCCAAAAAATTGTCATGTAGACAGAGAACACCGTGGCAATCAAGATGCCGGCAGCAAGGGCCCATGGAAGCCAGCGCTTCCGTAGGCGACGGGACAGACCTTGGAACCGACACCAGATGCAGTCGAGCCATGCGAGCATGGCGACGCCACTCGCCACCCAGAGGATCAGGTGTGCTGTTTGTTCTACTGGACTCATCCGAAGAGCTTCTGCAGAATGCCTTTCGTGGCGTCTTTCCCGCCATCCTCATTGTAGTGCAAACTTTCAACAAGGCCTTCAAGCGACAGCATCCCTTTATCGACGTCCAAATGAACAATTCGGAGGTCTGTTCCTTTGATGGTGAGGAATCCTTGACCCGTACGAACAAAGAATTCTTCCGTATCAAATCGCTCCATTGCCTTAACAGCTGTGACATCCATGCGTTTCCGGTTACGTAGAGAAATGTGGTGTTCACTACTTGTCATTGTAGGAATGGGGGAGTCTTGTGTATAGGTCATGTTTTCTCTCCTTTCAGGCTCCCTTCACTTTATGACAAAGAAAAACGGAGTATGCCCAGGGGCTACTCCGTATCGTCGATAAATTGTGGCTCGACTTTCGCAAGACGTTCCTCACTTAAGATAGTGAACATCATTGCCGCTTCTTCTTTTTTCGCATTTTCACGAATACTTTCCACACGTGCGGTGACGACTTTCTGACCAAAACGGATGCGCAACTCATCGCCCGCTTTCACAACACTGCTCGCTTTTGCCGTTTTCCCGTTGATCTCAATACGCCCTTGCTCCGCCACTTCTTTTGCGAGCGTCCGACGTTTGATCAGTCGTGAAACTTTTAAATATTTGTCCAGTCTCATTCTATTTCCCCTCTTTCTTTCTGTTTCGCTTCCTGCCAGAAGGCATCGAGTTCATCCAATGAATATGCAGTAAATGTTCCTTGTCCCTTCTTTACAGAAGCCTCGACATAGCGGAACCGACGTTCAAATTTCTGGTTCGCCTGCTGCATGGCGAGTTCGGGTGAAAGCTTAAGGAAGCGTGCCAAGTTGACGAGTGTGAACAACACGTCCCCGAGCTCATCCAGTTGCTCATCCGGGGTGCCTTTTGCAATCGCCTCTTTCCACTCTGCTACCTCTTCGTTAAACTTGTCCCAAGCACCTGCCACATCCGGCCAATCAAAACCCACCGTCGCCGCTTTTTTTTGATAGTTAAACGATGTTAACAGAGATGAATCGTGACGCAGTTGTCCGTCGAGCAGACTGTCGACTTTCGGCTTTTCGCTTTCTTTAATGGCTTGCCAGTTCGTCAGGACCTCCCCGGACGAGTTCACCGTCACGTCCTCGAAAACATGCGGGTGGCGACGGACCATTTTCGCGGAGATGCTTGCGAGTACGTCCTCCATCGAGAAGTAGCCTTCGTCTTCCCCGATCTGCGCATGCAGGAAGACCTGTAATAAGACGTCTCCGAGCTCTTCGATAATGGCTTCATCATCCTCGAGACGAATGGCCTCGACGAGCTCGTACACTTCTTCAATCGCGTAGCGGCGGAGCGACTCGTGCGTCTGTTCCCGGTCCCAAGGGCACCCTTCCGGACTGCGAAGAATGGCGACAATCTCACGAAACGTCTGCCACTCTTTATAGCGGTCTGCTCGTTCGTTGACCGGAGGGACATAAACCGTCGTTAAGTTCGACAGCTCCATGTCGCGGTCAAGTTCATAGAGCGGCACCGTGCGTACGTGTTCCGCTGAGGAACCAGCTGCTGTGACGATCGTTACTGGATAATCATCCGGATATTTTTCCATCAGCGTCAGCTTTACTTCCGATGCGCTAAAGGCGTCATAGACTTGTCCAATAAAAATGTGCTGGTTCATATGCACGTCATCGCGATGCAACGCCGTGCCATCTAAAAGCTGAAACCCTTCAATCGGATCCACGCGAACAGCTGCAAAAAGAGGGTCTAAGAAGCTTTGCCCACCTTTAATGGTCAGCGTGACACGCCCTTCCCGTTCCGCTTCAATCAAGTGTTGCACAGTCTGTTCCGCAACAAGCGGGTGACCCGGAACGGCGTAGACGATGGATTCCTTGTCGTCTGCCAGACGCAGGAGTGTATCTGCGATTTCTCGGTAGACCTGCTGAAAATCGTCGTGCTTCTCATACACATCATCAAAGCTTGTATAGGTGACGCCTTCATCTGCAAGTTCTGCCAGAACCGGATGGTCATCCGTACGTACATACAGTTCAGGTCTGGCTTTCAAAAATTTATAAATCCCGAGGGGGAGCTGATCCAGTTCTGCGGCTCCAAGCCCTACAATCGTTATCGTTGTCATGTGTTTCATCCTTTCTTGCGGGTTAACCAAAGCTGCAGATAGGCCAAACGACGCCCGAACGGCAACAAATACCACTCTTTTGGCTGCAGCAGTTGTAGCTTCATAAGAAGACTCAAGAATACGCCTACGCCAATCCCCACACCGATAAGCGCAATCGCCATGGCTTGTATGCGACTTGGCAATGCGTCCAAGATGACAGCATCTGCGATACGAGCAAACCCTATGACGGCCACGGCCATAGCAAGGAGCGCACCTCCAAGGTGAAGGTAAAAGGTAAGTGGCGCGAGTGCGTTCGGCCATGTGCGCTTCAGTTCAAACGTCACACCAAAGAGCGCAATGAGCATGGCCAGGTTTCCGGAAAGTGCTGCTCCTAGTATACCAAACTCGCCTACGAACCATAGATTCGCACTCAATTTCACCCCGACTCCAATAGCGAGCCAAGCCGTCGGACGCCAAATTCGCCCAGCCCCTTGAAGGATGGACATAAATAACAGCAGAAGAGAAAGCCACAGCACCTGTACGCTTCCGACCATGAGCACGGTAGAAAGGTCGCGGGTCTGGAAGAGCATCTCGTTCACGTATGGCATCGTTACCACCAAGCCAAGTGCGGCGGCACTTCCGAAAACAAGCGCGACACGGTAAGACAAACGGATAAATGGTATCGCGCCGCGCCCTGTATTCTGTTGCATTTTACTAGCAATGAGCGGCACGAGCGCAAATGCAAGAGACGTCGATACCACAATCCCCATTTGGATGAGTGGCTGCACCCGGTCATAGATTCCTTTCGTTTCTTTCGCTTCTTGGAGGGCCATGCCGTTTCCGATAAGCGTATTTAACACTGTCATCGAATCCACTAGCTGGAGCATCAGGAAAAACAAGCTGCTGATACTCGCACTGATACTGATGACAGTGAGGTCACGAATGATCGAACGCGTGGAGACAGTCGAAGTACTTTTCTGCCATACGTTTCGCTCTTTCGCTGTCAGCCAAAAGCCGAGAAGCAGAATTCCTGCTACTTCTCCAACGGTCGCTCCAAGTAACGCCATTGCTCCGGTTGCGTAGAGATCCCCAGTAAACGACAGCACAAAGTGAGCACCGACCAAGATAAAGCCAACTCGTACTGCTTGTTCCACCACTTGCGCGTAGGCGAGCGGGGACAGTCGTTCCGTCACTTGATAGATACTTTTTAAGAGCGCGAGGAACGGCATCGCTAAAATAACCACTGCCCCGATTTGAATCAAGCGTGACAAACGAGGGTCCCCCATCGCTTCAGCAAGTATCGGCGCGCTGAGCGCGAGGAGCAAAAAGAACACGATGGAAATGGTGCCTATGTAAAAAAAGCCGACCCGTTTTACTTTTTGGACACTCTCAACATCCTCACGGGCCGTGTAATCGGAAAGAAGTTTTGCTAGCGCGATAGCAAACCCGACAGACGTCCATGTCGTGATCATCCCAATCAACGGATAAATCTGCTGATAAATATAAAATCCTTCGTCACCCACCATATTTTGAAACGGTACACGGTAAACGGCACTCAACACTTTGACAAGCAGAGCTGCAATCGTCAGCATCGCCGCACCTTTCATATAACTCGACATCTTCCACTGTGTGGCCATTTCCTATACACCTGCTCCAGTTCATTTGGTCTTATTATAGCAAAGTTTGTCCATCAAAAAGACCGCACCTCAAAAGGTGCAGCCGCTTGGTTTAGCCATTCATTTGTTTTGCCAAGAAACTCGCGCCCGCTTCGAGCGCCTTCATTTCCGGGTCACCGATATAATGCACTCTAGATAAGATAAATAATCCACCGATCACATCCCCGTCCAGGACAATCGGCACCACTCCGTAAGAGCGCACTGTCTCTCGTACTCCTGGAACCCATTCCACAGACTCTTCGTGTTTTTCGATGATTTTCTTTTTCTCCGTCAGCACATCTTCCGTCAAACTGGCGATGCGGCGCTTCAGGTATTCTTTCTTTGATAAGCCTGCCACAGCGACCACTTCGTCCTGATCCGTAATCATCACAGGAGTTCCGAGTGTTTCGTATAAGGCTTCTGCGTATTCCGTTGCAAAGTTCCCTAGTTCATGAATGGGTGAATATTTCTTTAAAATAATTTCTCCGTCACGGTCCGTAAAGATCTCCAGTGGGTCGCCTTCACGAATCCGTAACGTCCGCCGAATCTCTTTCGGAATTACGACGCGTCCCAAATCATCGATGCGTCTTACAATGCCCGTCGCTTTCATTCGATGTCATCCTTCCTTCGTTTATCAACTCTGCCATAGTATGGGTCGAAAGGAAGCGGATTATGCAATCGTGCAATTACGAAGCTTGGCGAACTGCTTCTGAGGAAAGTTTCATCATTTTTTCAAGGACATCCAGTGGATCGTGCTTCACGCGCTTTAAAGCCACTTTCATCACGAACTGTCCTTGGTCAACGCCAAAATTGACTTGGCGGCCGAATTCCATCGATTTTTCATAAATGACCGCAGGGTCGAGTTGACTGGATGCCTGTGCCCCGAAACGCACGAGAATCTCATCGTTTTGTTCTTTAATGGTTTCTACTCCGCTCATGCGGCCCCATACTTTCATGCGCGCAATGCGTAGTAAATTGTCCGCCTCCACAGGAACTTCTCCAAAACGGTCCAATAGCTCTGAGTACAAGTCCTCATAGTCTTTCTCTTCATCCACGGCTTTAATCCGCTTGTACATTTGAATTTTTTGATAGCTATCCGGAATATACGACTCCGGAAGATACGCATCAAATGGCACGGAAATTTCGATTTCCTGCACCACTTCTTTTTCTTTTCCAGTTCGCTTGCGGTCCACAGCCGCTTCTAAGAGCTGCGTATACAAATCGTATCCAACTGAATCAATGAAACCGTGCTGCTGGGAACCGAGTAAGTTTCCAGCTCCTCGGATCGATAAGTCTCGCATCGCAATCTTGAATCCGGAACCGAGCTCTGTAAACTCTTTAATGGCTTGTAGACGCTTTTCAGCCACATCCGTTAACACCTTATCGCGCTGATGCATGAAATACGCATACGCAATGCGGTTCGAACGCCCGACACGTCCACGTAATTGATACAGCTGAGACAGCCCCATCTTATCCGCATCGTGTACAAACAGCGTGTTGACATTGGGAATATCAATCCCTGTCTCGATGATGGTCGTCGTGACGAGCACATCGTATTCTCCTTGCAGGAAGCTAATTAGTATCGATTCCAGTTCCGATTCCGTCATTTGACCATGTGCAAAGGCAACACGAGCAGACGGCACAAGGCTTTGGATTTCTTCGACTTTACGCGAGATGTCTTCCACACGGTTATACAAGAAAAACACTTGCCCTCCGCGTGCCATTTCACGCTCAATCGCTTCCCGGACAAGGGCCCCGTTATATTCCACGACATACGTCTGAATCGGGAAACGGTTCTTTGGCGGTGTTTCAATGACTGATAAGTCACGCACACCGATCATCGACATATGCAGTGTCCGTGGAATCGGCGTTGCCGTCAACGTGATAACATCGACGGATGTCTTCAGCTGCTTGACCTTTTCTTTATGCTTCACACCAAAACGTTGCTCTTCATCGACAATCAGCAGGCCTAGGTCATGGAACTGTACGTCTTTCGATAGCACGCGGTGCGTGCCTACAACCACATCCACCGTCCCTTTTTTCAGACCGTTTATCGTCTCTGTCTGTTGCTTTTTCGTCCGGAAGCGGCTGAGTAAGCCCACTTCGATCGGAAAGTCTGCGAAGCGTTCGAGAAGGGTATCAAAATGTTGCTGCGCCAAAATCGTGGTCGGACAAAGGAACGCCACTTGTTTGCCGTCCATAACGGCTTTAAATGCAGCACGAATTGCGACTTCAGTCTTGCCATAACCTACATCTCCACATACTAAGCGGTCCATCGGACGTGCCTTTTCCATATCGCGCTTGATCTCTTCAATCGTCCGCAACTGGTCTTCGGTCTCTTCGTAAGGGAAAGCTGCTTCAAAGGCCTGTTGAAGATCGCTATCTGGCTCAAACGCATAGCCAATTTCCGCTTCACGCTTGGCATACAGCTTGATCAGCTCGTCCGCAATGTCTTCCACAGCATTTGATACTTTGGTCTTCGTCTTTTTCCACTCAGTTCCACCGAGCTTATGCACTTTCGGTTCTTTCTCTCCGGAAGCGACGTATTTTTGAATCAAATCAATTTGATCGACCGGCACAAACAATTTGTCATCACCTTTGTAACGGATGTGCAAATAGTCTTTATGCGTGCCGTTCATCTCGAGCGTTTCAATCCCAATGTACTTCCCAATCCCGTGATGAATATGAACAATCCAGTCACCGGCTTTAATATCGGAGTAACTCTTGATGCGTTCCGCATTTGATAACTTCTGACGATTCGCTCGCTTTTTTGGACGAGATTTGAAGAGTTCGGCATCCGTCACTACCGCGAGACGTTGGAGCGGCAATTCAAATCCAGCCTCCAAATCGCCATCTAGTAAATAGACACCAGATTCTGTGACTTTCGCTTCTGCATGGATGATCTGTGAAGACATCTCATAATCTTCGAGAACGTCTTGAATCTTCTTCAGACGCTCGTTCCCATCCGCTAAAATAAACACACGGAACTCGCCTTGCTTCCAGCGTTCCATCTCTCCTGCTAATAGATGCATTTGTCCATGAAATTCCTGCATCGGTTTACAGGAGAAGCTGAGCGTCGATTTGATCGGAATTCCACCAAAGGTACGCGAGAAGAGCGAAAAATAAATACGCTTCTGCTCCATCGACTGCATGACCGCTTTTAAAGACGTTTTCGGTTTGGCCCGGTGAACAATCATGCCTTCTTCGAGAAGCGCCAAAAACCAGTCCGTTTCTTCCCGCTCTAATGTCTCTGCTGTCTCTTGAATACGTCCGAGTTCATCAAAAATGACCAGACCTTCTGAGTCAAAGTAGTCGAGCAGCTCCGACGTAAATCCTTGCATCAGGGGCAAGTACTTCGTAATTCCGTCCGGAAGCAAGCCGTCATGAAGCAGCTGGATATCCCGTGAAATACTGTCCATGAAGAGCTGTTTCACTTCTGGTTTACGTACTTTTTTCATCGAATCTTCAAGCGCATCTTCCAAACGTTCTCGTAAAATTAAGCGCTTTTCAGTCGACCACAAATAATCCGAGGCCGGAAGGATACGGATTTCTTTTAAGCGACCCATAGAACGCTGGGTTTCTGCTGAAAACGTGCGAATGGTATCGACTTCAGTATCAAAAAATTCGATACGAATCGGGTTTTCTTCCTGAAGCGGATAAATATCCATGATGCCCCCGCGAACGGCAAACTCTCCAGGAGAAGACACCATATCATGTCTTGTATAGCCAAGATCCACTAAAGCCTGAACAAGTTCGGATGTTTCCCGTTCAGTTCCTTCTTCAATCGTAAATGCGAGCTCTTGCCACTCCTCTACAGGTGCCAGCTTTTTACGAAAAGCTGCTGCCGGAATGACATAGATTCCTCTTTCGCCTCTTGCCATTTTATCAAGCGTCTCAATGCGTTCTGCACGCAGTTCCGGACTCGCAACAGCAAGGTCTGCAGAAATCAATTCGTCTGCCGGATAGAGATGCACATGACCCTCTCCGACAACACGCGCATAGTCATCTTTCACTTTTTGGGCATGCAAAAGGTTCGGGGCTACAATAAGCACCGATTGACCCGTTTCTTTATATAATTGCTGACCTACGAGTGTGCGTGCACTGCCCGTCAGGCCTGTCACAAGCTGATGATCCACGCCCGACTTCAGACTGGCAACCCAGTCCCGGACTTTTTTCTCCTCTTGTAACAATTCGAGTAAAGCTTGCATAGCGGTAGCCTCCATCAGAAACAGAAAAAGGCTTTGGAGCTGATTCCAAAGCACTCACTGTATCCACTTGTTTAATGTAAAGTAGAGCGGGTTTTGTTCCATTGCTTGACGACAGGGTAAGCAGACCCCATCCACCACCCATGCTCCAGGTAGTTCTTCCATAAGTTCTGGTTGCCAACTCGAACCTGACTGATTCACTTGTGCCAGCACATCTGTAAACGCTTCATAAGGAATCGCCGCGGTCTCTTGCCGGCAATGTTTACAACGACTTCGAATCAAACGACCTCACCACCTTTACCTCAGTATAGGCAGGCGTCCTTCGATTTATGCGCCGTTAAATTCATTCATGACTTCTAAAAACGGTTTTTCTAGGAACCTGTGACACGCTTTAGCACTCTGATCAATCGCTTGCTGAATATCCGGATGTTCCTCGTCTCGGAAATTTGCTAAGACATAGTCCGGAACTTTCATGCCCGCTGGTGGACGATTGATTCCGATTCGGATGCGATTAAAGTTCTGTGAACCCAGATGTTGAATAAGCGATTTGATGCCGTTATGGCCTCCTGCGCTGCCTCGCTGACGAAGGCGTAGCTTCCCCGTTCCTAAGTCCAGATCATCATAAATGACGACGATGTCTTCTTGATCGACATCAAAATAGTTCATGAGAGGTGCCACCGCTTCCCCCGATAAATTCATATACGTGTAAGGTTTGACGAGAAGCACTTTTCCTTTTGGGGTATGGGCAATCGCATACAATGCGTGAAACTTCGTTTGATTCAGTTCGACACCGTATTGTTTCGAGAGTTCATCAATCACCATAAAACCAACATTGTGACGTGTCTGTTCATATTTTTTACCTGGGTTCCCCAGGCCAATGATCATTTTCATAGCTGTACCTCTTCATTTCCATACGTAATGCTCTTAGTGTACTAAAAAAGAAGAGGAACTGCCATTCCTGACAATTCCTCCCCTGTACAATTGTTATTCAGCTTTTTCTTCTTCAGGTGCTTCTTCCGTTGCTTCAACATCCGTTGCATCTGTTTCTTCTGCATCTAACTCTTCCAACTCTTCATCCGAGCGTGGTGCAGCAACAGAGAATAAGGTGTGATCATCTTCCTCTAATACAGTAAAGTCGATTTTTTCACGAACTTCCCCAAGCGTTAATGTATCGCCGATGTTGAGTTCGCTCACATCTACTTCAATATGATCCGGAATATCGGATGGTTTTACCTTCACCGTTACTTCACGGTTTACTTGCGTTAACGACCCGCCTTCTTTCACACCGACAGCGTCGCCCGTTGCCGTAACTGTAACAGATACTTCTAACTCTTCTGTCATGTTGATGGCTAAGAAGTCTGCATGGACAAGATGTCCTTTGATTGGATCTTGTTGGTAATCCGTTAAAACAGCGTTGATTGTTTTTCCATCGACATCTAATTTCATAACTCCGTTACGTCCTACTTCACGTAACGTTTTGATTAATTCAATTTCTTCCACAGCAATTGCCGTGCTTTCTGTTTTATATCCATAGACTACGGCTGGTACGAAACCTTTCGCACGTAATGATGTATTGCCTTTTTTTGATTCGCGTGATTGTGTTGCTACCTTTGTCATAGTCATTCACTCTCCTAGTTATACTAGTTAAATGTTTACCCCGTGACACAAGTATTTAAACATTCATCAATCAAATAATGTACTTACTGATTTCTCTTCGTAGACACGTACAATTGCATCTGCAAGCAATTTGGCAATAGAAAGTTCCACAATTTTAGAAGATTTATGTTCAACGTCCAGTTTGATGGAGTCTGTTACAACCAATTCTTTAATTACAGAATTTTCGATACGTTCCATCGCTGGACCAGAAAGTACTGGGTGAGAACAGCATGCATAGATATCTTTTGCGCCATTTTCTTTCAGCGCCGCAGCGGCAATTGAAATCGTTCCTGCTGTATCGATGATATCATCGATCAAGATCGCTGTTTTGCCTTCTACGTTCCCGACAATATTCATAACTTCTGCCACATTTGGACGTGGGCGTCGTTTATCGATGATCGCAATCGTCGCTTTTAGACGATCGGCCATCTTACGTGCACGTGTTACGCCACCATGGTCTGGTGAAACGATAACGATTTCAGAAGGATCAAAGTTTTTCTCTAAGAAGTAATCCGATAATAATGGGACAGCCACAAGGTGGTCGATTGGAATATCGAAGAACCCTTGAATCTGTGGTGCGTGCAGGTCAAGCGTAATGGCACGAGTTGCACCTGCTGATGTTAACAAGTTCGCAACAAGCTTCGCCGTGATCGGCTCACGTGAACGTGCTTTGCGGTCTTGACGTGCATACCCGTAATACGGAATCACGACGTTGATTGTACGTGCAGACGCACGCTTCAATGCATCTAACATAATAAGCAGTTCCATTAAGTTTTCATTCACTGGTGATGATGTCGACTGAATGACGAATACATCACTTCCGCGAATACTCTCTTCAATATTAATTTGCACTTCTCCATCACTGAAGCGTGTAACCGTTAATTTTCCAAGGGGAACTCCTACTTCTTTCGCGATACTTTCAGCGAGTTCCGGATTCGAATTTAGTGAGAAAATCTTTAACTTTGAACCTGCGTATTGATAGGGCATGGTAATCCTCCTGAGTGTGGTAGATTGGGTTTTATTTAATACGTTTAGCGTAACCTTCTTTATTTTCCTGCTTTACACGACCAATAGCCAGTGAATCTTCTGTTACATTTTTCGTCACAGTTGTTCCAGCAGCAACATAGGCACCTTTTCCAACAGTGACAGGAGCAACAAGGTTCGAGTTACAACCAATAAATGCGTTGTCTTCAATCGTCGTCTTGAACTTGTTTTTGCCATCGTAATTGACGGAAATGGTACCGCAACCGATATTGACATTCTTGCCAATTTCCGCGTCTCCCATATACGTCAAGTGGGAAAGCTTCGAACCTTCATCAATGGTCGCTTTCTTCACTTCCACGAAGTTGCCGATCTTCACATGATTGCCAAGATCTGAACCCGGACGAATATGCGCGAACGGACCTACCGTTACATGGTCTGCTATTTTACTGTCCATGACAACAGAAGAATGAACCGTTGTCTCATTGCCAACCTGTGCATTTTTCAAATGCGTATTCGGGCCAATCGTGCTCTTCTCTCCAATGACGGTGTTGCCTTCAAGCATAGTACCCGGAAGCAATACCGTATCCGAACCAATGACAACATTCGCTCCAATATAAGTAGAGGCTGGATCAATGATGGTCACACCTTCACGCATGTGATGAAGTGCTAAACGATTTCGCATATAGCTTTCTGCTTGATAAAGTGCCACGCGATCATTCACACCAAGAAGCTCGTCTGCATCTGCTGCTGCGAATGCAGCAATTGCTTCACCTTGATCTTTCAAGATGCTGATGACATCCGTTAAGTAGTATTCCCCTTGCGAATTATTATTGTCGACTTTTTTCAGCGCCTCAAACAGGGCTTTGTTGTCAAAACAGTATGTGCCAGAATTGATTTCCTGCACCTTTTGTTGTTCTGGTGTTGCATCTTTTTGCTCGACGATACCTGTCACCAGGTCATCACTGCCGCGTAAAATACGGCCATACCCAGTTGGATCCTCCACAATCGCTGTCAGGATGGTTGCTTTCGCTCCTGCTTCTTTGTGCGTCTGCATCAGTTGTTCGATGGTCTCAGGTGTGATGAGCGGTGTATCGCCACAGATGACGATGGTCGTTCCGGCGCGACCTTCGAGTGCACGTTCCGCTTGCTGCACAGCATGAGCTGTCCCAAGTTGCTCTTCTTGCACGACATATGTGGAACGGTCGCCAAGTGTATCTTGTACCATTTCAGCGCCGTGGCCAACCACTGTAACGATTTCTTTTGCGCCAAGCTTTTCCATGTTGCCGACCACGTGATCGACCATAGGTTTGCCACACACAGGGTGTAGCACTTTATATAAAGATGATTTCATTCGTGTTCCTTTACCAGCCGCTAATACGACTGCAAATAAATTATCCATTCGTCATCCTCCATGTCCATTTCTCTTTTGACTATAGCCCATAAAATTGCATTTTTCAACAATTTCTCTATTGACAAAATTGCAAGAAAACATTATGTTAGTACGTTTCGATTTTAAGGGAGGAAGTGGGGAAGGTCTTTCTAGGAAGGGCTTGGGTAGATAGGAGGTTTAGATGTAGAGGTGAATTACACGGGGATTAGTTTCCATAATATGAGTTTGTCACGACAAATCGATTCTCTGGTAGATGAAATTGTGGTTTTGTTACAACAAACCAATGTTTTGTCACGAGAAACTCAATGGCTGTAAGGTGAACGCTCGCTCAGGTTGAGAGCGAGTGGTTTCTGAACGAGCCTGCTCCACATCTAAATGGTATCGAGTTCCACGGCCTAGAAACACACTCAAAAATCGGTCGCACCCATAGAGGCAAAGAGCGCCTCTTTGGGCACGCCCAATTTTATCGGAGTTTCTGGAGCAGGCCGTTCCACATCTAGAGACATAAAAAAACAAAGCTATTAGGAATAGCTTTGTTCGGCTGCTAACGGCGCGAGGTCCGCTTGAGGCTGTACGTCTGCTTGATGATAGGCTGTGAGTACGGCATCTTGCACTTTGTTGCGTGTAGTCGCATTGATTGGATGCGCAATGTCACGGAACTCGCCATCTGGCGTCCGTTTGCTTGGCATCGCGACGAATAAGCCTGCATTGCCGTCAATCACACGCAAATCATGAACAACAAATTCATGATCCAATGTAATCGATGCGATCGCTCGCATTCTGCCCTCTGTCTCTACTTTTCGTAACCGAACGTCCGTCACTTCCACGGTTGTCACCACTCCTCATTCTAAGTTGTACTTGTCGTGCTTTTATAAATTTCTATAAAAGTGTAACAATTCCTTTAAGTTTATTAAAAAAATTTGCAATAGTCTAACTTATTTTAGAAAAGCTCTTAAATATACAAAAAAACCGTCGTCTCATAAAGAGATGACGGTTCACTAAATCTCTATGCTATTCTGCGACAACAGCAATGACTTCAATTTCTACTTTTACATCTTTCGGTAGGCGTGCCACTTCCACCGAGGAACGCGCAGGTTTATGACCTCCGAAATGTTTTTCATACGCTTCGTTAAATTCCACGAAATCATTCATGTCTTTTAAGAAGACCAGCGTCTTCACGACGTGCTGAAGAGAAGAGCCTGCTTCTTCTAGAACCGCTTCTAAGTTTTTGAAAACTTGAGCGGTCTGCTCGACAATCGACCCGTCAACGAGTTCTCCGTCCGCTGTTAATGGAATTTGACCTGAGCTATAGAACATGCCATTCACGACCATCCCTTGTACGTAAGGTCCGATGGCTGCTGGCGCTTTAGTAGTTGCGACGACTTTCATGTTTCGTTTCCACCCTTCTCAAAGTAGTTGCCATTTTCTAAGACGATGGTGCCTTGGCGCTCATCGACTTCTTTTAATTTTAATAGAGAGACGTACTCTTCGACAAGTACTTCAGCGGTGTGCTCCGCCTCAATCAGTACGGCTACGCCGGCAAGAATCCCATCGAATTCCGCTAGCAGGCTCTTCATTCCGTTCATCGTGCCCCCGACTTTCATAAAGTCGTCCGTTAGCAACACACGCTTTCCTTTTTCCATGCTGCGTTTTGATAGCACCATGGTTTGAATACGGCGTGCAGAACCTGATACATAGTTAATACTCACGGTCGGTCCTTCAGTCACTTTGCTGTCGCGTCGTACAACAATCACCGGAACATTCAAATGACGGGCAATGGCGTGTGAAATCGGAATACCTTTTGTTGCTACCGTCATGATGGCATCAATCTTCTGATCCGCATAGACAGATGCGAATACCTTGCCGATACGGTTCATCAGTTCCGGGTCTCCAAGTAGGTCCGTCATATACAAATAACCGCCAGGTAACAGTCGGTCTGACTGAGACATGCGTTGCTTCAATTCTTCTGCAATCTCATGAATCTCTGCGGTCCCTAATTTAGGTATGTATTTCACACCGCCTGCTGCGCCCGGAACTGTTAATAGATAACCTTTGCCGCGTGCTTCGAGCGTTTCACTGACAATCGTCAGGTCTTCGCTAATCGAAGACTTTGCCGAATCGTAGAGAGATGCGAAATACGTTAAGGGAATAAGACGATGGGGACGTTCAAGTAAGTGCTGGGTCATGTCCACCAACCGTTCACTGCGTTTCCACTTCACGTGATTTCCTCCAATTCCGAATAATTTACAGTAAACGTACCATAATTATACGCCTTTAGGCAACTCTTCCCGGTCTCCAAGCAAGCGAACACAATATACTTCGTCACAGAACCCTCGCAATCCGTTCACGATACGCTGTGCACGAGATTCCTGTTGAACGATGCCAAACACCGTAGGGCCACTACCGGACATCAACACCCCTTCCGCTCCAAAGCGCTTCATCTGCTCTTTCAACTCGCGCACTTCAGGGTAAAGATTTAATGTGACATCTTCTAAAGTATTGCCTAGGTTCTCAATCATTAGTGAAAAATCTTTTTCTTTCACCGCACGAATCATCGCTTGCGTATCCGGATGATAGGCCGTTTCAAGATTTAACTGTCCGTAAATCTCAGCAGTCGAGACACCGATGATCGGTTTCGCCAGGATTACCCAGCATGCGGCCGGCGAGGACAAATGTTCAATCTTCTCTCCGCGTCCTGTCGCAAGAGCGGTCCCACCGTAAACACAAAACGGAACGTCGGACCCAATGTGTGCCCCGAGCTCTGCAAGCTCATCTAGGCTCAAGTTAAGGTTCCAGATATGATTCAGTCCTCGTAACGTCGCTGCTGCATCAGAGCTGCCTCCTGCAAGTCCTGCAGCCACAGGAATATGTTTCTCAATCGTGATAGAAACGCCTTCAGAGACATTATAGGTCTCCTTTAATAAAGCTGCTGCCTGATAGGCAAGGTTTTTCGCATCATTTGGAATGAAGCGATCGACAGATACAATCTCAATACGTCCGTCCTGACGCGCCTCCAATCCAATGCGGTCTGCCAAATCGACCGTGGTCATGATCATTTCTACCTCATGGTAGCCATCGTCTCGTTTATAAAGTGTATCAAGTGTTAAATTAATCTTGGCAGGTGCCTTTACATAATACATACCGATTAATCCTTTCGCTGCAGCCTATGCTGCGAAGTAATGTGTTCTTAGTTTAACACAAAAAACACTGGTACCTAGAGCTTGTCTAGTTGCCAAGGCTAGAAACACACTCTAAAATCATTCGCCCCCATAGAGGCACAGAACGCCTCTTTGGGTCCGCCTAATTTTTTCGGCGTTTCTGGATCAGCCTTTTCCACTTTTCTTGTCTAGTTGCCAAGGCTAGAAACACACTCTAAAATCATTCGCCCCCATAGAGGCACAGAACGCCTCTTTGGGTCCGCCTAATTTTTTCGGCGTTTCTGGATCAGCCTTTTCCACTTTTAATACAAAAAAGCACCTCTCTCCTGAAGGAAAGAGGTACTCTTATGTATGAATCATAAATGAAAACAAATTACTTAACGGCTACCAAGTTGTTGGCATCGTCGTAAATAGAGATTTCTACAGCCTCAGTCAAGACGTCTGCGTAGCTATATGATACGCGCTCAAATGAGTTTTCTTCTTGATCTAAATCAATCACAAATACAGCGTGGTACGTTTCGCGCAAGATTCCTGCACGTTCAACCGTTTTCTTACGTCCGCCATTGGCACGAAGCTGCAAGCGTTTGCCTAAATGGCAATCTAACGATTTCTTAATATCCGCTAATGTTTTTGGCATTCTGCATACACCTCACTAGTATTTAGTGTAACACAATGTCATTAAATTGTCAAAAAATATTATTTTAACAATCACACTTCCGAGTGTCAACGATTATTTATTTTCATTTTTCCACAGCGGATAAAAAAATTCATACAAAGCATCGGCAAGTACGCCAAACTCTTGAATGGATAGGGTTTCTCCGCGTCTAGACGGTTCTATCCCAGCATCTTCTAAAGCTTTCAGAATTTCTTCTTTATGGGCTTTACCGTCAGGAAGAGAGGTTTGCAGATTGTTCAAAATCGTCTTACGGCGTTGAACAAATGACCCTCGACTCACAAGAAATAGGAAGTCTTCATCTTTTACTTGCACGGCTGGTTTGCTACGGCGTGTCAGTTTAATGACTGCAGAGTCGACGTTCGGAGGTGGCATGAAGACCGTCTTTGGTACCGTCATTGCGACTTCAGCATCCATATAGTACTGGATCGCAATTGATAAGGATCCGTACTCTTTCGTACCTGGCTTTGCTGTAATACGGTCCGCCACTTCTTTTTGCATCATGACAACCATGCCTCGAATCGGGAGACGGTCATGCAGAAGCTTGAGAAGAATTGGTGTCGTCACATAGTACGGTAAATTTGCAACGACCATGACATCTTTGTACTCACTTAACTCTTCACTGAAAATCGTTTCGGTATCCGCCTCGAGAATGTCTTTATGAACAATCCTCACGTTATCATATGGTGAGAGCGTATCTTCTAGAACTGGCAAAAGACGCTGGTCGATTTCAAATGACACCACTTTGCCTGCCGCACGCGCTAAATGTTCTGTGAGCGCACCGATTCCTGGTCCGATTTCAACCGCTGCCGATTCTTTTGTAAGGTCCGCATGGGAAACGATATTACGAAGGATGTTTGGATCGATCAAAAAGTTTTGGCCAAGACTTTTCTTAAATGAAAAGCCATATTTCTTTAAAATTTCCTGTGTACGTACAGGGGTTGCGATATCTTTCATCTAGTTTCCTCCTGCTCCAGTGCCTGAAGGGCATGCTGCCATTCTTCTTCGGTCACGCGGAATGCATCTAGTCGTTTCAGTAATTGTTTGCCATTGGTATAGCCAATCTGTAGGATGTCGCCTAAACGTTCCCGTCTCGCAGCAGCATCCGGATGCCCAAGCAGTTTCGCATTGAGCAGATGTTGGTTTGTAAAACGGTTTGCCGGGCGTTCCTCTGGTGTATAGACGTGACGCAGGGCTTGTTGAATCGCTTCATTGGTTGCGTGTTCAATCCCTACCCCACTGCCGTTTTTCGCGATGGCTTCTTTTTTAGGAAGGAATGCATGTTTGACATCGGGAATAGCTTGTTCAATGAGCGCTCGAATGCGTCGACCCGGATAATCTGGATCGGTAAAGACGATCACCCCACGGGTCTCGTGTGCGCGCTTAATCACTCGGAGCGTCTCTTTCGATAACGCTGAGCCATTGGTTTCGATCGTATCCGCCTGAACCGCTCGCTTGATAGCGACCGTGTCATCTTTTCCTTCGACGACAATGATTTCCCGTATGTTCACCACGTTTCCTCCTTTTCTTCCATTGTACGCAGAAAAGCTCTCCCTGTCATCGCAAGGAAGAGCTGGTCTGGTAATTAATTTATAACTTTCACGCGAACTTGTTTTCGTCCAAAAGCAAGGGCTTGGTCTTTGGTTGGGATAAAAATATCGATCTTATTCCCTTTAATGGCGCCACCTGTGTCTCCCGCAATGGCATACCCATACCCCTCTACCCATACTTTTGAGCCGAGTGGGATCACCCGTGGGTCTACAGCGATTACTTTTAGATTTGGATTAGATCTTAAATCGATACCGGTAGCTGTAATGCCTGAGCACCCCGTACAATATGCGGTGTAGGCAGTTGCCGTCACATAGAATTCACGACCAGCTGGCTCTTGAGCAGAACTACGTGAAACAGGTTGCGATGAAGACTTGGCAGCTGTCTGTGTAGCGGCCGCTACGACCACCTTCGTTCCTTCGTGAACCACTTTGCTCAGTGGCTCTTGTTTCACTTGCTCTTCCACAACTTGACGATCGATGATTTTGCCGTTTTCTTTAGTAATTTCTACTGTCTTGGCAAGCTTACCAGGTTTACCTGCACGCACCACTTTATTTTGGCCTTTCAGTAGCGAATCGTCTTTTCGTGTATGAGTTTTAAACGCTATGTCTTCTTCCACTACATCGGTGACTTTTTCTACACGAGTAATCTGGATAGAGGTATCAGGTGTCACCACCTTTTCCATATCGACATTGACTCGGTCGAGGGTATTGAGCTGAATGCTGTTTTGTTTTAAAAAGTCAGCGACCGTAGTCGAAGTGGACCAAACGATTTTTTCCTGCGTCCCATCAATCAGTTTGACCTGATAGGCTTTTGCAATTGAAATTTCATTTTCTTGTCCGACCTCCGCGTCTGCGGCAGGTGCAATTTGGTCATACTCAGTTACTTCAACGCCTGCTTCGGCTAATATATCTTTTACACGATCCGTTGTTGTATCAATGGTTTGTTTTTCGCCATCGACCAAGATCGTAATGGTTTGTGCCTGTTCCCACTCCACTGCTAAATCTTGTGCAATTGAAGTGTTCAATGAGGGATATACATGATCGGCTTCTGCTACCTCGATTTGTTGTTCCTCGAGAAGTTCGCCTACTGTATCTGCATGTGTTGTTACTTCTTGTTGTTGTCCGTTCACAGTCAAAGCGACTGTTTTTTTCGTCCCTTCAAATAAAATGAAAGAAACGACTGCAAAAAATACGAGTAGAGTGACAATCGTCATCCACGTATTCTTGCTCCTCAATGAGTTAGAGAACAGGTTTTTCATGGGATTATTTGACATGAAAAACGCCTCCTTATTCACTCGGATGATTATACTTAGAGTTCAAGATAAAAGTCAAGCTATAAAGTCTGACCTCTTTGTCTAATTTGTGACATCCGGTAGTTACAATCAGTATGGAGGCGTTGTTTACTTTTTAATCAAATCCCAAAAAACTTTTCTGCATTTTCTGTCGTGACCTCTGCTACTTCTTCTACCGAAAGTTCCTTCAAGCGTGCAATTTCCTCTGCCACAAGAGGTACATAGGAAGGCTCATTTCGCTTTCCTCGGAACGGGTGTGGTGCCAAATACGGCGCGTCTGTTTCAATGAGTAAATGCTCAAGCGGAATTTCTTTCGCGACTTCCTTCGGCGTCTTCGCATTCTTGAACGTGACAGGCCCCCCTAGAGAAATCATAAAGTTCATATCGATGGCACGACGCGCCGTCTCGACACTGCCTCCGAAACAATGCATAATGCCCCCTGTCAGGTGCGCCTCCTCTTCTTCTAGAATACGGATCACGTCCCCTGTCGCGTCTCGGTTGTGAATGATAAGAGGCAAGTTGACACGCTGAGCAAGCCGAATCTGCTTCCGGAAAACCTCTTGCTGAATGTGCTTCGGCGATTTGTCCCAATAATAGTCGAGACCCGTTTCCCCAATGCCTACCACTTTGTCATGCTTCGCAAGTTCTTCAATCCACGTTAAATCCTCTTCTGTACAATCCACTGCATCAACCGGATGCCAGCCGACGACTGCATAAATATCCGGATCCGCTTCTGCAATCGCAATGGCTCGCTTGATAGTTTTTGTATCAAATCCGATAACAACCATCTTCTGGACACCTTTCTCACGTGCTCTTGAAATCACTTCTGCTAAGTCTTCATCATATTGATCTGCATTTAAATGCACATGGGTATCGATAAAGTTCATTCCATTTCCTCCTTTTTGAACTGTGAAAAAGAGCCTACACAATTGGCAGGCTCTTCGATTGAATTGAATTATTTAACTTGTGCCCCGTTTTCAAGTTTCTCATCCACTTCTGCAAGTGTCAGATACCCATCTTTGGAACCGGCCAAAATCATCCCTTGAGACAATTCCCCGCGAAGCTTTACAGGTTTTAAATTGGCCACGACAATGACTTTTTTACCAACGATGTCATCCGGCTTATAATGCTCGGCAATTCCTGATACCACTTGGCGCTGTTCATAGCCAAGATCGAGTTGAAGCTTTAATAGCTTTGATGTTTTCGGAACGGGTTCACATGCTGTGACCGTTGCGACACGAAGATCGATTTTCATAAAATCATCAATCGTGATCTCCGGCACATCTGGAACTTCTTGAGGCGTCTCTTCTTCCTCTGCAGCAGGTGCTGCTCCACCTTGCATTTGTTCACGGATATAAACGGTCTCTTCTTCCATATCAAGACGAGGGAAGATGGGAACGCCTTTTTCCGTCACTTTTGTTCCTACCGGAATGCCGTGGAACGCATCAAGTCCGCTCCATGCAAGAGCTTCTTCTGTCAGTCCAAGCTGGCGCATAATTTCCACCGGATTCTTTGTTAAGAATGGTTGAACAAGAATTGCTGTCAGACGAAGACTCTCAGCTAAATGGACCATGACAGATGCAAGTTTCTTACGGTCTGCCTCGTCTTTTGCAAGTACCCAAGGTTGAGTTTCATCTATATATTTGTTCGTACGAGAAATGAATGCCCAGATATCCGATAGGACAATGCTGAACTGCATCTTATCCATATTGGTTTCTACTTTTTGCTTCGTTTCCGCAAATAAGTCATGGAGCGCTTTGTCGAATTCCGTTTCTCCCATTTCTTCGACTGGAATGACCCCGTCAAAGTACTTATTGATCATCGAAATCGTCCGGTTTAATAAATTCCCGAGGTCGTTTGCTAAATCATAGTTTGTACGTTCGATAAAAGATTCCGGTGAAAACACCCCGTCTGAGCCAAATGGCAATTCACGAAGTAGGAAGTAACGTGTTGCATCTAAACCGTAACGCTTGACGAGCATTTCCGGATACACGACATTCCCTTTTGATTTCGACATCTTCCCGTCTTTCATCATAATAAAGCCGTGTGCGAAGACTTTTTTCGGAAGTGGCAGGTCAAGTGCCATCAAGAAGATGGGCCAGTAGATCGTATGGAAACGAACGATGTCTTTACCAACGACATGGACATCGGCTGGCCAGTAGTTTTTAAAGTTCGCATCATCTTCTGAACCATAACCAAGTGCCGTGATATAGTTTGACAAAGCATCTACCCACACGTAAATGACGTGTTTCGGGTCTCCAGGAACACGGATGCCCCAGTCGAACGAGGTACGTGAGACCGATAAGTCTTCTAAACCAGGCTTGATAAAGTTATTAATCATTTCGTTTTTACGAGATTCCGGCTCGATAAAACCTGGGTTTTCTTCATAATACGCAAGCAAACGATCCGCATATTTCTTCATATTGAAGAAATACGATTCTTCTTTCACTTTCTTCACCGGACGACCACAGTCCGGACAGTTGCCGTCTACGAGCTGCGACTCTGTAAAGAACGACTCACAAGGGGTACAATAATTGCCTTCGTACTCCCCTTTATAAATATCTCCATTATCAAGGAACCGCCTGAAAATCTTTTCGACAGACGTTTTATGTCGATCTTCTGTAGTGCGAATAAAATCATCATAGGAAATGTCCATGATCTCCCATACCTTTTTAGCGGCATCGGCGATTTCATCAACGTAGTCTTGTGGCGCTTTCCCATTTTCTTCTGCTTTCTCTTGAATCTTTTGTCCGTGTTCATCCATACCTGTCAGGAAGCGAACGTCATAGCCCTGCAAACGTTTGTAGCGGGCCATTGCATCGGAGGCAACGGTTGTATAGGCCGTTCCAATATGGAACTTTCCACTCGGATAATAAATCGGGGTTGTAATATAAAAAGTCTTCTTTTCCTCAGTCATGCGTATGCGCCTCCACTGTTTTCGTTATTGTTCATTGTATCGAATTCACATACGTGATTCAATTATCGCGGAAAAATACTTTGTCGACAAATCATTAGAACATAATTCGACAAATCCACTTTTTCCCTGAACTTGCTCATTCTGAGTCTTGATTGGGAATGTTATAGAAATTAGTATAATAAAATTATTATCATTTTTTAAATTTTATCATAATATTACCACTTTATAGGTATATTATGAATTTTACTTAATTGACCTTTTTGGGAGTTGTTGGTATGATAAAATCCATAACCAAGACAATTTGTCGAATAATGACGAATTATATTCCGAGAGGGGAAACAATGAAATGAAATCTACAGGTATCGTACGTAAAGTTGACGAATTAGGACGGGTCGTTATTCCAATTGAACTTCGCCGCACATTAGGAATTGCAGAGAAAGACGCACTAGAAATTTATGTGGATGACGACAAGATCATCCTTAAAAAATACCTTCCAAACATGACGTGTGCAGTAACGGGTGAAGTTTCTGACGATAACCTACGTCTTGTTGGCGGTAAACTGATCTTAAGCCCAGAAGGCGCAGAACAGTTGATCAAAGAAATCCAATCGAACTTAACGAAATAAGCGTATTCCTCCAATTGATATAAGCTGCCTCTCCATTTCAGAGAGGCAGCTCTTTTTTACTCTTCTAAATGATACGCGGCGTACACGTCGCGCTTATTCAGCTGGCGGGCTTGCGCGACTTCTTTTATAGCTTGTTTGGAGGATATGTCCTGCTGGACCATTACGGTTTCGACATGACGCTTCACATCAAGTTCTTCCCACCATTCTGCTGCTTTATTGGCTTCTACGGTTTCAGCGGAAGTTCCTTCAATAACAATACAAAACTCTCCACGAATCTCATGTACTTCTGCCCATGCCAGGACGTCACGAAGGGGGCCCCGAATAAATTCCTCAAATTTCTTGGTCAGTTCTCGTGCCAGTACAATTTTTCGGTCTTCCCCAAGCACATCACTCATCGCATTCAACACTTCTTTTAACCGATGCGGGGCTTCATAAAATATGGATGTCTCTGAACGCGACAATAGCTCTTCAAGAAATTCTTTCCGCTCTTTCTTTCCACGTGGCAAGAACCCATAAAAAGTAAACGGTTGAGCCGTAATGCCAGAGGCAATCAAAGCGGTAAGTGCCGCATTCGCACCCGGAACCGGAATGACAGCAAAGCCTGCCTCGAGTACTTTCTTCACTAAGTCATCCCCGGGATCCGAGATGCATGGCATGCCTGCATCACTGACAAGAGCCACACGTTTTCCTTCATTTAAAAGATGAATAATTTTAACTCCACCTGCCTCTTCATTATGGGCATGATAACTCATAAGTGGCGTATCAATCTCAAAATAATGACAAAGTTTTTTCGTATTTCGTGTATCTTCTGCTGCAATCCAGTCGACTTCTTTTAATACGCGAATGGCCCGGTATGTCATGTCTTCTAGGTTGCCAATCGGTGTTGCGACTAAATAGAGTGCGGCAGAGTGTTCAAATGCTTGAGAGGATTGTGTTTGCATAGTGCTGGCTCCTTTCCAAATAGCCTTCTTTTTGTTTACGTGTCAATTGTTTGAAGGCATATTCCGCTTTCATTGCTTCCGACCTTGTGTCGAATCCTTCCGCATGAATCAGTTCTACAGGACGTCGAACACGTGTATATTTACACCCAACTCCTGCATTGTGCTCCTCCAATCGACGCATTACATCTCTCGCGTACCCTGCATAAAAGGACTGGTCCTGACAACGTAAAACATAGAAAAAATGACTATTTTTCATCTCCATATAAAATCTCCTTAATTTCCGCTGTATACTCCCCATTTTCTTCATATACGATGATGGGAGGAAGGGCTTTGATATCCGGCTTTCCATCCTTGATTCCTTCTATTAATAAAATATTTGCCTCACGTCCCGCTTTCGGATACACGAATTGAATACGCTTCGGTTCAAGACGGTGCTTTTTCATCGCATCGATAAGTTCGATCAAACGAGCAGGGCGGTGAACAAACGCAGCCTTTCCGCCTTGCTTTAGTAACGAGCTTGCATTCGCCACCGCTTCTTCGAGTGACAAGTGAATCTCGTGGCGGGCAATAGCCTGATGTTCCGATAGTTTCTTGTCTGATGCCGCTTCAACCGGAAAATATGGCGGATTGCAGGTAACCGCATCGTATTTTTCCGAGCCAATAATTTTCGCAATGCCTTTAACATCACCTTGCTGAATCGTAATCTGCCCATCTAACTCGTTGTACGCGACACTTCGCGTCGCCATATCAACGAGTCGTTCTTGCAATTCAATTCCGAGAATCGGCGCTTTCGTTCGTGCACTCAAAAATAGCGGGATGGCGCCGTTTCCTGTACACAAATCCACGACCTTTCCACGGCTCTTCGGTACAGCAGCGAATCGCGCCAACAGCACAGCATCGAGTGAGAACGAAAATACCGACGGACTCTGGATGATGCGTAGATTTTCAGCGAGCAGATAATCGAGCCGCTCGTCTCCTTGTAACCATTCCATCGTGGAATTCCTCCTGATTCATTTGAAAAAAGCTGACACCGGTTACGGTATCAGCTGCCCTTAATTGTCCTTATTTAAAAATGCTAAGCAGAACATGCAATCAAGTTCTTTTCGAGGACTTCCAAACTGCGGATGGCAGACATGGAACCCTTCCTGATAGAGTCGCGCGAGGTTATCGTACCCCTCGCCGACATCTTTTCGTGCAGGAGGCTTTTGTTCCTCTCGCTGCTTTGCTTCCTCTTCATGGATTGCATCCAATCGTTCACGCAAATGGCGATTTTCCTGCTGGAGTGTCTGATGTTCTTCCATCATGATGGCAACAAACTCTTTTAACGCACGGAATTGCTCTTGCGTGGATTTCAATTGCTCTTCAAACGCAACAATCGTCTCCAAAAAATTACGGTCCATCACAGATCACCCCATTCATCTCTACAGGTTACGAGTGTTGCACTAGCTCTTCTAAGGAATAATCCAGAACGCGTTGTCCTTCAAATAATTCGACACGCAATACACGTTCTAAAATATTCAGACCAACGACTTTTCCTTTTCCTTCGGGCGTGTTCACTTTTTGACCCATATCGGGCATCAGGGCACGCGCCTGTTCATACTCATCGTTTTCATACTTCAGACAGCACATCAGACGTCCACATAACCCAGAAATCTTAGAAGGGTTGAGGGATAAGTTCTGATCTTTGGCCATCTTGATCGAGACCGGTTCAAAGTCTCCTAAAAACGTCGAACAACAGAGCATCCGGCCACAAGGTCCAATTCCACCAAGCATCTTGGCTTCATCACGAACACCAATCTGGCGGAGCTCTATACGTGTGCGGAAGACAGAGGCCAAATCTTTCACTAGGTCTCGGAAATCAACACGTCCTTCTGCAGTAAAATAGAAAATGATTTTGTTGCGGTCAAATGTGAATTCGACATCGACAAGTTTCATCTCGAGTTCCCGTTCACGAATCTTCGCATCCCCAAGCGCGAGTGCTTGAAGAGATTCCGACTTGTTTTCTTCTACTTGCAGAAGGTCTTTTGCAGAAGCAGGACGTACTACCTTACGAAGTGGCAGCACCACATCGTTTTCATCCACTTCCCGAACTGGAATGACGACTTTCCCGAATTCGACACCGCGTGCCGTTTCGACAATGACGTAATCATCCAGTTCACAAATGAAATTACCTGGGTCAAAATAATATATTTTACCCGCTTTTTTAAAGCGGACACCAATAACTTTATACAACTGGACTAACCTCCCGCAGCTCTATAACTAGCTGCTCCATTAACAGTGTACGATTCGCATTCTGATGAAGGCGTCGTCTGGCTTTCATGATGTGTTCAAGCTGATAAGTCAGTTGCTCAAACGTACTTTTCATCGCGAGTTGTTCCCAAAACGCTTTTTTATCTGGAAACGTACATGTACTCATGGGATTTGCTTTGACGGCAATGATATCTCGATAAGCAAAAAGCAACAGATCTAGGATCCGGTCTGCCTTTTCTTTATCTTTCAGCAAAGGAATCACGTGTTCATGCGCCTGCACCAAGGCATGCGCCGTTCCGCGTTCGAGTGCTTCTATTAATTTTAACACGCCTTTTCGTGCAAGTCCAAACTCCTCTTCCTCTATTAGAGCAAGTCCTTCCTCAACAGAAGGTACCAGACGACTGACGGTCGAAGCCATAGTTTCTGAGACTTGCTGCGCCATCAATTGTTCTTTGACAAGGTCCGGAGAAATCGGTTGCAGCGTCATTTGTTGACAGCGAGATCGAATCGTCTGAAGTAGGGCATGGGGTTGCTCCGTCAGCAGGAGAGCGGTCACGTCACTGGTCGGCTCTTCTAAAAATTTCAGTAAAGCATTTGAAGACGAGGCATTCATCCGGTGCGATTCTTGAATGACATAAAACTTTCGTCCTTTTTCCCGAGCAGTCTTGCTGAGTTCATGAATGAGCTGATCAACTTGTTCTCGTTTAATGAATTGACCATCCGGTTCAAGGTGATGAACATTCAAATGGTTCCCCGATTTGACCAATCGGCAAGCTCGACATGTTTCACATGGAACATTTTCACCAGCTTCACATAGGGTGAGTTGAATCAAATAGTGGGCAGAAGCGAGTTTTCCACTGCCTGATTCGCCGGTGAAAAGATAGGCATGACCTAATCGGTCATTCTCTTTCATTCGTGTGACCTGGGCAACCAGCCGTGGCTGAAGCTCGGGGGCTTGATGTGCGCGCCATTCCATGGTGGGTCGCCTCCTTATGTACGTGTGTTAGTGAAGCGCTTTGCAACCGGTGATGTCTAGTTGCACCTCCTAGAACAGTCGGCTCCACTTTTCACTTAAAAAAGCCGTGCACGCATAATGCGTCACACGGCACTTCGTTCAGCGTTAAAAATGATGGAAATGTTCAATCGGTAGAACAAATACGGTTGCTCCGCCAACTTCCACTTCAACCGGATACGGAATATAAGAATCCGCATTGCCTCCCATTGGGGAAACCGGTGCGACCATCTGTTCACGTGCGCGACAATTATCACGAATCAAATCCAGTACAGTTGGTACCAAATTGTCTTCAGTTCCGATTAAAAAGGTTGTGTTGCCTGAACGCAAGAAGCCTCCCGTACTTGCAAGTTTCGTTGCACGGAATTTAGCTTTCGTCAGGGCATTTGACAGACGGTTGCTGTCTTGATCCTGAATAACTGCGACGACTAATTTCATGGACTCCACCTCCACTTTCTTTTAGTATAGCATAGTTAACTCCTGACGAATGTGTGTATACATTTCTTCTTCGACTTCCTCAATCCCTTTTCCTGCATCAATTCGAACAATTCGATTAAAAAATCTTTCCATGAGGATGTGGTATCCTTCGTAGACTTTTTTATGGAAGGCGAGGCCTTCTTCATCCAGTCGGTTGACCTCGCGAAGATCTGAAGCTTCGATGCGTCGCAGGCCCTCTTCCGGATTAATGTCGAAGAAATAGGTACGCGTCGGTAAGAAGCCTTCAATTGCAAACTGGTTAATAGACCAGACTTCGTCAATCCCCAGTCCCCGTGCATAGCCTTGGTAAGCCAAGGAGCTATCAACAAAGCGGTCGCAGATGACAATCTTTCCTGCTTCAATCGCGGGCTTTACTTTTTCAATCAAATGCTGACGGCGAGCTGCTGCATAGAGCAATGCTTCTGTGCGGCTATCCATCGCTGTATTTTTCGTATCATGCAGCACTTCCCGAATCTGTTCGGCAATCGGAATGCCACCAGGTTCACGCGTCATTAACACATCATAGCCTTCTTTGATAAGTCGGTCGGCCACTCGTTGCGTGACGGTTGTTTTTCCAGCCCCGTCCGGACCTTCAATCGTTAAAAAATATCCTTGTTTCACGTGCGTTCCTCCATAACATACACCTGACGTTCGGCTAAGCGGTGAACTCCTTGGAAGGAGGCTTTGCCCATCAGACATTCTTCTAATTGGGTCAATGTCTTTACTGTAAATCGTTCCCCTGGTACGACAAGCGGGATTCCTGGTGGGTACGGGATAATGGCTCCTTTAGCTATTCGCCCAATGGCTTTCGTATAGGAAATCCATTCCCCTTCCGCCCGAACCACCACCTCATGTGACGTATCTAAGCGGCTGAGATGCCCTGCATCAACGGTCGTTACAACGGGTAAGGCTTGTGGACGAACCGCTTTCAAGGATTCACACGCACGCTTCACGCGACTACGTAATTCAGCAAACCGGTAATCTTCGCCGTATTTCAACAGAGGCAACATCCAGAGGACATGTTTTCCGTGGGCAAGCTCTACGTAAACGCCTTGTTTTTCCAGCGCCTCTTTCACTTGATGCCCAGCATGCTGACCTACACGGATCAGTAGCTTTAATGGATCATCCACTTCGACAATGTCTAGCTCTGGAATTCCTTGCAGACTGTCTAAAAATAACGCCCGTTTATCCATCAAATGATGGTAATCCCGAGCAGTAAAACTCGCCACATATGCGCGCGCATCATCGAGCGACGCCATAATCGGATACGAGGGACTGCTCGATTGAAGCATTCTTAGCGTATGCTCTAAGCGGTCTTTCGATACGCGTGTCGAGTTGATATGCAAAAATGACCCCATAGTCATCGCAGGTAAACTTTTATGTGCAGATTGTACGACGACATCTGCGCCACTTTCTAGTGCAGATAGCGGAAAGTGTTCCGACCCTTGAAAATGTGCACCGTGTGCTTCATCGACAAGGACCACGATATCTCGTGAGTGGCAGTAGTTCACAATTTCTACCAGGTCCGCTACGACACCGAAATATGTAGGTGTCGTGAGTGCGACCGCCCGAATGGAGGGATAGGATTCCAATGCTCGGACGATGCTTTCATAAGACACATGGCTTGCCGTTTCTGTACGTTGATCCCATTCCGGTGTAATAAATATCGGTTCGACATGTGCAAGCTCAAGCGCATGAAACACTGATTTGTGGGCATTGCGCTGGACCAGAACCTGATCTCCAGGACTTGTCGCAGCGAGCATCATCGCCAGATTTCCGACAGTCGAGCCGTTCACTAAAAAATAGCTGGCCTCACTACCGTAGAATTGAGAGAGCAGTTCCTGAGCTTCACGAATCACACCTTCTGGAGCGTGTAGATCATCTAAGCCCTCCAGCTCCGTCACATCATACGCCAAGCTGCCGCGAAGGGCTTTCGGTAGGGTGCTGAAATACCCGTTTTTATGCCCCGGAACGTGCAGGGACATGGCCTTTTTTTCAGCAAAGTGATGCAATTGTTCAACGAGTGGCCGCTTCATATGGCTTGTGCTCCTTTTTCAATATACTAGGTTTAAGTATACCTTATTTACAGGCAATCTGAATGTGAAAAAGGAGGCACCCCTTTATGAGGCACCTCCTTCTCTTTATAATACTTTACTTAAGAACGATTTAGTCCGCTCATGTTGCGGATTACCAAACTAGACTTCCGCAATAAAAACGGACACTAAATGGCTAAATTATGAGCCAATTTTTGTAGTCCTTGTTCAAACTTTTTCTACTCGCTCAAGATATGGCTCATCTCAAACTGTCTGGGTGTCATATAGTACAAGCTCGAATGCAGCCTCTTGTTGTAGAAGTAAATGTACTCATCGATCGATGCAAGGGCATGACCTTTTGTCAGGGCATCTTTTGAAATACAGAAATGAGATCGGTCTAGACATCGACTATTTATAATAGAAGGAAGTCTTTTCAAATCAATCGAGCTGAGATATCTGGAGAGATATCTGGAGAGATATCTGGAGAGATATCAGGAGTGGCTAAAAAATGAAAGTCCGCATGTGAAGGACAAGGGAGAAATCCTGCCTCAACACTGGTACGTAAGTCCACAATCATCAAATTATCCTTTCAGTATCTATATAAAGCGGGGTACATCAAAGAACCTGTACATTTGCGTAAGCTACAAGTGAGTGTGCGGAAGGATGACAAACCGGAGAGAGACATAGGCCGTCTGATGGGATTAATCTAATGACTTATTACTTTTCAGAGAACCACCTAGTGATGTTTTCTAACATACTGACACTTGCGACGACTGGTATGAGGAATTAGGAGTTTTGTTAATTATGTATCAGGGGCTTCAAGATGGGTAAGGATACAAATACGTGTTACTTAACTGTAATGGGGAAAGGGGAATAAGCGGAGAAATCTATCCCTTCGTCCCAAAATATATGAATCCATTGAGAAGAAAAGGACTTCATGAGAAGTGCCTTCGATTGAATCGAGTCACGAGCTGTCCCCTCTATTCACTACCAGTAGGGGAAATCGCTTTAGTGCTTCTTACTTCAGTCAGTATTTTGAAAAGGAGATTACAAAGGCTTCACATGTTCATAAAAATAAACAAATCACTCAATTTCTAAGACACGCATTTGCGATTATCTCGCATTTTTTAGGGTGTTAAAAATTATGATATTATGCGATTTCTCGGGCATGAGCGTATAGAGACGACGTGGCTTTATTTGAGTAAATTGCTGGAGAGAGAATCATGCGATTAATAAATGGAGTGATAATAGTTTAAGAGGCTTTATATAAAAAATAATGTGTATAATCCTTAAGAGAATTCCAAATTATGCATCACTTTATTATTTGATCTTTCTGTATTAATACTCCTGTATAAATCAAATAGTTATTCTTCATTAAATATTTATACAGGAGTTGAATAGAATCTCTATGTTATCAAACTATGACACTACATGCTTTGGCCGGCTTCCTAAAACACCAGCTATTAAGTTTTCTGCTGCAAGATTTGCCATCTTGTATCTAGTATTTATACTAGAACTCCCTATGTGGGGAAGTGCAACCAAGTTAGGTAATGTAAGTAGAGGATCATTAAGGTTTATAGGTTCTGTTTCAAATACATCTAATCCTGCCGCATAAATTTCCTTATTAACTAGTGCATTATACAAAGCTTTCTCATCAACAATGCCTCCTCTTGACGTATTGATAAGTATGGTGCTTTTTTTCATTAATTTAAATTCTCTTTCAGAAATAAGGTTTGTTGTTTGAGGTGTATGAGGGGTCATTACTACAATAAAGTCGGATTCTTTCAACAAATCATCCAGTTCCTTATATTGAACTCCCAATGATTTCTCAATATCTAATTTACGTGATCTATTATAATATACAACATTCATATTGAATCCAAGAGCTCGTTTCGCAATAGCCTCTCCAATTCTGCCCATTCCTATTATGCCCAAGGTAGAATTATATATATCTTGACCTGCTAATTGTAATGGTGACCAAGTCTTCCATTCACCATTACGTAAATATGTAGATGCTTCAATCAACCTTCTTGCGGTTGCCATAAGCAGTGCAAAAGTCAAATCAGCTGTTGTCTCTGTTAGAACATTGGGTGTGTTAGTAACTATGATTCCTTTTTTCTTAGCTGCCTCAATATCAATGTTATTAAAACCCACTGCCATATTACTAATTACTTTCAATTTGGGTGAGCCATCAATTAATTTTTTATCAATATTTTCTGTGAGTAAGCACAGCACACCCTCCACATTGATCATTTTTTCTTCTAGTTCTTCCTGTGGTATAGGTGTTTCTTCTTCCTCCCACAACTCCACTGTACATACTTCGCTAATTTTTTTTATTATTTCTTCTGGTAATTTTCTTGTTATCAATACTTTAGGTTTCATTGTGATTTCTCCTAACCGGTGGTATGATGACATATTTTAAGACTCTGAGTACTGCTTCTGTTTTATATGGTATCCATTTTAAAGTGTTTAATATGGCGTCATTTAAAGAACATGGACCTGGAAGAATAGGAAAGGCCGATAGCAGCCCTAATTCATCAAATTTTGAAGGTTTTAATTCTACTTCACCACACAATGCAATCACTGGGATATTGTATTTTTTCCCAACATCACTTACTCCTTTGATTACTTTACCTCCTAATGTTTGTGCATCCAATTTTCCTTCACCCGTAATTATAAGATCTGAATTTTTAACTATGTCTTCAAAGTTTAAATATTCCATTACTATTTCAATACCTGATTTAACAGAAGCATTAAAAAAGGCCATAAGTGCTGCTCCAAGTCCTCCAGCAGCTCCACCACCCGTAAGTTCTTTTACGTTAATTCCTTGTTGTTTTTCTATAACCTCAGCATATCTATTTAAAGCAACGTCAAGAATTTGTATATCTGCAAGACTAGCGCCTTTTTGAGGACCAAAAACTTCACTAGCTCCATTTGGACCACATAATTTATTGGTAACATCACAAGCTATAGTAAAAGAACAATCCAGTAATCTTTTATCTAAACCACTACTATCGTAATGCGAAAGATTAATTAAGTTTTCCCCACCATCACCAAGTTCGATTCCCTTAGAATTATAAAATTTGACCCCTAAAGCTTGGAGTAATCCCATGCCTCCATCATTTGTTGCACTGCCACCTAGACCGATGACAAATTTTTTGTAGCCCATATCTAAAGCGTGTCTAATTAACTCACCTGTTCCAAACGTACTGGTCATTAAAGGATTTTTTTCTTCTTCTGATAATAGTGTTAACCCTGAGGCTTGGGCCATTTCGATAATCACTGTCTCTTGATCACCTAGTATTCCGTAATCTGCCCTTATCTTTCGCATTAAGGGATCATGAACTTCGATGGAGATTGTCTTCCCTCTGGTTGAATAAACCATATTTTCTAAAGTTCCTTCACCTCCGTCGGCTAATGGGATTTCTCTAATACAAGCATGAGGATATACCCGAGTTACTCCTTCTGAGATTTTCTTTGTTATGTTTATTGCTGAAGCCGAGCCTTTAAATGAATCTGGAGCTATAATAATATTCACTTTGTTACCCACTCACTTTAAAATATTTGGTAGCCATAGAGAGATGCCTGGCAAATAAGATATAAGAATAATATCTATTAATAAGACTACATAAAAAGGTAAAAGAGGCTTTATTATTTGTTCGATCCTTAAATTCGCCACCTGACAAGCTACGAAAAGGTTAACACCGATAGGTGGAGTAACCATTCCTACAGCCAAATTAACTATCATGATTATTCCGAAATGCACTGGATCAACACCAAATTGAATTGCTACTGGGGTTAATATAGGAGCCATAATTACAATAGCAGCACCAGTTTCTAAAAACATACCAACGAGTAGTAAAAGTAAATTTACTAATATTAAAAAGATCACTGCGCTAGTAGAAACTGATAAGAACCACTCTGCTACTAAATCTGGAACTCTTTTTGCTGTTAATACCCAACCAAATAAACCAGCATTACCGATAATAAACATAATGATAGAGGTTGATAATACTGAACTGCGCAAGACTTCCATTAGGTTTTTAATACTTAAAGTTCTGTAAATGACTAGGCCTATAAATAGAGCATAACCTACTGCTACAGCCGCAGCTTCAGTAGGAGTAAATATACCTCCGTATATACCCCCTAAAATTATTATGGGCATTAGAAGGGGCAAAATAGCACTCCTAAAAGCTTTAATTCTTCCACTTGTACTCATCAATTCAGCTTCTTCTATGGCTTGATCAGATAATGGATCAAGGTTCGAATTCCCATACCCCTTGTATTTCGAAATGAAATATATCGTAACCATTAAAGAGAATGCAATCAGTATTCCCGGTCCTACTCCTGCCATAAATAATTCTCCGATGGAAATAGATGCTCCAGCTGAAAGAGCAAAGATAATCATAGGAATCGATGGAGGTATGATTACACCAAGCTCACCCGATACGGCCTGCACCGAAGTAGAGAACGGTTTAGGAAAGCCACGCTTTATCATAGATGGTATAAGAATACTACCAACGGCAGCTACTGTAGCAGCACTTGATCCTGATATTGCCGCAAAAAACATGGCAGTAACTACCGAAACTAAAGCTAATCCACCGGTTATCTTTCCTACTAAAGAATACGCAAAGTTAACTAATCTTTGAGAGATACCACTATACTCCATTAAACTGCCTGCTAGTATAAAGAATGGTATTGCCATTAAGGGGAAAGAGTTTAAAGTTGAAAATATTCGTTGCACTGCAACCTGGACAGAAATTCCATCATTAACCATTGTAATCATTGACGATAAGCCCATGGCAAAAGCTACTGGAAAGCCCAGAAAAAATAAAACTAGTAAACTAAGAAATAATAGGCCTATCATGGGTATCGTCTCCTTTAGAATCTTTAGAAATCAATTCGATAATTACAACTAAACAATTAATTAATGAATAGAGAGCTCCTGCTGGAATAGCAGCATATGACAGGTTAACAGGTAAATCTAATGCACCTGAGGTTTGACCATGTAAAGATTGCATAATTTCAATTCCATATTTAAGTAATAAAAACATATAGACAAAATTTAAGATGATAATAATGGTATTAAGAATTAGTTTTATCCCTTTAGGAACAATATGTAAAACAGTCTCAACTGAAATCAATAATCCTTTTCTTAAAGCTATAGCGGTACCTAATAAGACTATCCATACCATTAAGCTCCTAATTATTTCTTCAGACCACGTTAATGGTGAATTTAAGATATATCTAGCAAAAACTTGATATAATGTAAGCAATGCAACAGCACCAAGTAATATTGCTAAAAAGTTAAATATTATTTGGTTTATTTTGTCTGTGACTCTTACGAAATTTTTCATTCCCGCTCCCCCTATAAAACTTTTTATCTTATGCGAAGGCTATAGGTAATATATAGCCTTCCCATAAGATAATGAAAGGGGCTTGCCCCTTTCACTATCTAATTACTTAGCATTTCTAATAGTTTCATAAATATCAGAAATCTCAGGGAAATTTTCTTCAACAAAACCTTCTAGTTTTGCTTGGAAAGCACTAATGTCTGGTTCAATTAAAGTCATTCCTGCATCTTGCAGGTTCTGTAAATATTCAGTATCTCCTTGAGTCACCTCATCATAAGCAAATTTCTTTGCTTCTCCAGAGGCAGCTGTTAATAATACCTCTTGTAGATCGGGACTTAAAGAATCGAACTTTTCTTGACTAATTGCTACCGCAATCGGTTCACGGACATGTTCTGTTTTAACTAGATAGTCCACTACCTCATTAAATTTAGAGTTGTAAATCAAAGAAAGTGGATTTTCTTGACCATCAATTACCCCTTGTTGAAGTGAAGTGAAAACTTCGCCGAATGCCATAGGAGTAGGAGCTGCTCCCAGTTGCTCAAATGATTTTACAAATACAGGACTATCAGGCACACGAATCTTTAAGCCAGCCATGTCTTCAGGAGTATGCACTTCCTTGTCAACGGTTAACCAACGTGCTCCTCGTGTCCAATAAGAGATTACTTTATATCCTGATTCTTCAGCAATTTTATCTGAAATTTCTTGTCCTACTTCACCATCATAGACTTTATCGAAATGCTCTTGTGTATCAAATAAGAATGGAACTGTAAAGATATTTGCCGTATCAGAAGCTCCGGAAAGTACACCTGCTCCACCAGCCCAGATATCTGCAGTACCAATTTTAAGACCCTCTAATAAATCTTTGTCGGCTCCGAGAGTACTGTCACCATATATTTCGATTTTCAATTTACCGTCTGATAATTCTTCGACCTCTTCAGCAAATTTTTCAGCAGATTGTGTATGAATTTCTGAACTTGGCCAAACATGGCCCAATTTTAATACTACTGCTTCCCCATTGGTATCATTAGATTGACCATCGTTTCCTTGATTATTAGCTGACTGGTTGGAAGTATCATTAGATGAACATCCTACGGCAAAGACAGCTATTCCTACCAAACAAAGAAATAAAAATAATACTTTTTTCAATTTCTCCACCCCTTATTTATTTTTATTTAAAAGGAAATTTCTTACCTTTTAAAACTGGACATAAACCGCCTTTAATTCTGTAAAAAATTCCAAATTAGAATACCCTATTGAAAATGCTCCAAATCCTGAACTTTTAGCTCCACCGAACGGTACATGGGCTGCACTTGCAGTGCCATGATTAATATGGACCATACCGACTTCTAATCCTTCTGCATATTCGTATGCAATAGATAAATTACTTGAAAATAAAGATGATGCTAATCCATATTCACTGTCGTTCGCTATTTCTAAAGCATCTGAAATTGTAGGAACTTCAATTATTGAAAGAACAGGTCCAAATATTTCTTCTCTTGCTATTCTCATATCTGAAGTCACTTGATCAAATACAGCTGGGTTCATGTACGGTCCCTCAGAATAGAATCCATCTGATAAGACCTCACCTCCGTATAACAATCTAGCTCCTTCTTTTTTACCAATCTCAATATACTTTTGAATACTTTCTAAGTGTTCAACATTTACTAGAGGACCCATTGTGGCCGTCTCATCCCATGCAGGACCTACTTTGATTTTTTTCATTTCTCGAATTATTTCTTCAACTAATTGTTCTTTAATGTTCTCTAAAACAATTACTCTACTTATGGAAGTACATCGCTGTCCGCTAGTATTAAAAGCAGCACTCACTATCTGATTTGCAATGTTTGAGACTTTGTCTGCCTCAAGCACTATTGCAGGGTTTTTACCACCTAACTCTAACTGTGTTTTTATAAGTCGTTTAGCTGCGACGACATTTATATGTTTGCCCATTTCGGTGGAACCTGTGAAACTGATGCCCTTAACCAATTTATGATTTATTAGCGGTTCTCCGACCTGACTCCCTGATCCAATAACCATATTAACTACACCATCAGGTAGCCCAGCTTGTTTTAATAAATCCATGATTCTTACTGAAGTCCATGGAGTTATAGAAGCTGGTTTATAAACAACCGTGCATCCATATGCTAGTGCTGGTGCAATTTTTCTAATAGGAGTAACTGCAGGGAAATTCCAAGGTGCAATTGCTGCTATTACGCCAATTGGTTTTCTTATTGTTGAGGTCCACATCTTACTTTTCTCACTCGGCAATGTCAGGCCTTGAGCACGAAGGGCTTCTCCTGCACAGAAGCGAACCTCTTTTACAGCGCGATATATCTCACCCTTTGACTCATTTATAATTTTCCCTTGTTCTGCTGAGAGCATAAACGAAAGTTCTTCAACATTTTTTTCCAATAGATTTGCAAATTTATAAAGAATTTCTGATCTAGTGGATGCCTCAGTATTTGACCAAATGTTAAATGCTTTTTGCGCACTCAATACTGCATTTTCTACATCTGCTTCATTTGATTTTGGAAAATTACCTAGAAGTAATTCTTTGTTGGCTACTGCGTAAATGGGATATGTTTCTTTACTTAATGAATTTGACCATTGTCCATTGATAAAATTCCCGTAGTTTTCACCTGCGTTATTTTTTAACCAAGCAAGCATTTTGGATTCATTCTGAGTCACATTATTTCCTCCTTATATGTTTAAAGCGCTTACAACACTTCACGACATAGATTTTTTAAATCTTCAATAGTCGGCTTCACCGGATTTATTGGAACATTCCCAGATTCCATAGCTTCCTGAGCAATCATTTCAAGATGTTTTTCCTCGACTCCAAAATCTGAAAGCCTATAATGAATACCAATATCTTCATTTAGTCTTTTTATGACCTTTACAGAACGCTCAGCTGCGTCTCTCTTAGATAAACCGTCTAAGTTCTCTCCGAATATCTTTGCAACTTCAATAAATTTATCGATATTACCAACAAGATTAAATTTCATAACACTCGGCAATAACATAGCGTTAACAACTCCATGAGGAATTTTGAAATGAGCTCCTAATGGAATTGCTAAAGCATGAGCAAGGCCGAGTCTGGTGGAGTTAAAAGCCATTGCTGCTATCGTACTCGCCATCAACATGTCAGCTCTCGCATCTATGTTTTCACCTTGTTTAACGGCTATCACCAAACTGCTAGATATCAGTTTCATTGATTGAATTGATAGAGCTTCAGAAATTGGCTGGGTTGCCTTATTAACATAAGATTCTAGAGCATGAGTTAATGCATCCATACCTGTTGCTGCTGTAATGTGAGGAGGTAAAGAAAGAGTAAGATTAGGATCGCATACAGCCAACGTAGGACAAATATACATACTCCCAATACTTAATTTTGCTTTAGCTTCTTTATCTGATAGAACAGCAAATCTAGTTATTTCACTACCTGTGCCTGCAGTGGTTGGGACTGCAATTACAGGTGCACCTGAACTATTTACTTTATCCATACCGATATAATCGCGGATATTCCCTGGATGAGTAATCATAAGTCCTATTGCTTTTGCAGTGTCTAAGGCACTTCCTCCCCCAACGCCAATTACTAGGTCACAACTATTTTCTTTTGCCATCTTAATCCCTAAATCTACGGATTCAATACTTGCTTCAGTTCCAACATCTGTGAACACAGTAAATGGAATATTTGAATTCTTAATAGGATCGATTACCTGGTCTACGATACCCGCTTGCAACACACCGGGATCTCCAACAATTAAAACATTTGTACCACCCAATTCATTAAGGAACTTTGGAAGGCTCTCAATTACTCCTATTCCAAATTCAATTTTTGTTGGAATTTCGTATCTAAATCTATTACTCACTAACATGCAAATTAACCTCCTTCGAATTTAAAAGTGCAGTATATAAATCTAAATCATAGCGTTGTCCAAGCTTAAACAAATCTGTTACTACATTTATAGGAAGTTCGATTCCGGTTTCTTTCCTATCAAGAGCGCCTTTGAACTCAATTTCCCCTGGAATCATTATCTCCTCTACTCCTGGGGCTGTAGGTTCTCCTTTAAGTTCACTTATGTAAGTATCCATACGATTTTTAAAACTCTCAATAGGCATAAATTTATTAATATCAATTGCTAAAAAAAAGTGCCCAACATTCTGTGGCTCTTCCCAATTTTCGTACATGTTATTGACATACTTACCAAACCCTGCACCTGTTAGAACTCCAGATAAAATATCAATAAACATTGAAATCGCATATCCTTTTGGACCACCAACGGGTAAAACTGCCCCTTCTAATGCTAAATTTGCATCTGTAGTTGGATTTCCATATTTATCGAGAGCCCAGCCCGGAGGAATATCTTGTCCTTTTTGTGCAGCAACAATAATCTTCCCCCGTGCTACTACACTAGTAGCCATATCTAACAAAAAGGGCAATTGAGTGCCTGCGGGAACGCCGATTGCTAAAGGGTTAGTTCCAATGAATGGCCGTATACCGCCGCTTGGTGGCATTGTTTGTGAAGCGTTAGATAAAACTAATAAAATCATATCTTGTTCGATTGCTTTTAATGCATAAAAAGCACCTGTCCCAAAATGGTTTGACCCTCTTACTCCAGCAATTGCAACTCCTCTTTTACGAGCTTTATCAATTACTCGATTAAGCGCTTGTATTCCAATGTAGGCACCAAAATTATTATTTCCATCAATTAATAATGTAGCGTCGTCTTCCTGTATAACCTCAACTTCTTTAGTATGATTTATCATTTGAGCCTCTACCCTTTGATGGTAGATTAAAGTTCTTACGACTCCATGAGATTCAATCCCTCTTAGATCAGCTTGCACTAAAGATTCTGAGACGATTTTAGCGATTTCTGGACTTACACCAGTTCTAACAAAGAGCATCTCACAAAAATTCTGGAGCTTTTCCCAATCAAACCTTAGCGGTGATTCCATCAGAATTCACAGCCTTTCTCTTCTAGTGTTTTGTCAATCCAACTTCTATCGATAGTGTCTTCCTCGATACTTTTGAAAATTTCTAATTCCAATGCTGCTTGTTTATTTGCCTTTTCCAATACTTCTTCAACAAGCTGATTAGGTATAGTTACTATCCCGTCTTCATCACCTACAATTAAATCTCCAGGATTAACTACCATTCCATCTAATTGAATTGGTACATTGATTTCTCCTGGTCCATCTTTATAAGGACCCCTATGAGTTACACCACAAGCGTAGATTGGAAAACTACTTTGTGAAAATGCATTTACATCTCTAATGGAACCGTTGATAACTACACCGGTGATTCCTTTTTTCAAAGCGAGACGCAACATAATTTCACCAAACACTGCATTTGTCTTATCTCCACCTGCATCTACTACCAATACATCTCCGGGTTCAGCCATATCCAATGCTTTATGAATCATTAAGTTATCACCAGGTCTAGTGCGTACAGTAATAGCCACTCCTAATAATTTCCCCTCTTTATGATAAGGGCGTAGTTTACTCCCTCCAGCAAACAGACGATTTAAGTTATCACTTATATGCGGAGTTACTACATCTTTGTAAGCCCTTACAATATTCTTATCGATGTTAGATTTACGTTCCAATACTCTAAATCCTAAATTACTCATTTAATTGACTCCTTTGTATACTTGATTGTCTTACTATTAAATTTGGCAATAATGAAATTTGTTCAGTAGGAATTTTTTGTTCCTTATTATTAATGAGCTCAATAACTTTTTTGGCAGCAAGTTCCCCCATTTTATATGCAGGTTGATAAACAGTAGTTAAGGGAGGATTTAAATGCATAGACCAAACAGTTTCATCGTAACCAATTAAAGCTATGTCTTGTGGAACTTTAAGGCCTAGTTCTCTAATAGCCTCCATAACGTAAAGAGTTAAAATATTGTTTGTAGAAAATATCGCTTCTACTTTCTGATGTGAACTAAGCAAATTTTTTACTTCTTTTTTTACTATCTCTTTATTTTCACCCACAATTTTTATTAATTCTTCTTTAACTACCAACGAATTATCTTGTAAAGCTTGTCTATAACCTTCTAACCTCTCTTCCCTTGGACTGACGCCTTCAGTAGGATAAATAAATATAGCTATTTCTCTTAATCCATTGTCAATAAAATGTTGTACAGCTATTTTTGCTCCTTCAATATTATCCATAAAAACACCATTAACGTCGGTATTAGGAATTTTTCTGTTGATTGTTACAAATGGGAAATTTTTTTCAGTAAAATCTTTATAAATGTCTTCGTTGCCAAGTGTTGTATTGATGATAATTCCTTCTACTTGTTTTAATTGAAAAGATTTAATATGATCTCTTTCTACACTTGGGTTTTCATTGGAGTTACAAATCATTAAATTGAATCCGCTACTTCTACATTCATCTTCTACTCCTTCTAGTACGCTTGCCCAAAAGGGATTTTTTAAATTCGATAGGACTATACCAATAATATTTGTTTTATTAGACTTTAATCCTTTCGCAAGTGCATTTGGTTGAAAATCCATTTCTTCAATTACTTTCAAAACTTTATCAATAGTTTTTTGGGTGTTTTGTTCATAGTTACCATTTAGTATTCTAGAAACAGTAGACTTTGAAACCCCGGCCTTTTTTGCTACATCTGCAATAGTAATCTTCATTGGATTACCTCATCTCAAAAAAATATTTAATATTCTTATTAGGAAACCGTTTTAGGAAACCGGTTTCCTAAAACGGTTTCTAAAAAGGATAATATCAGAAAATAAAAATTAATACAACAATAATCTAACGATTCATAAAATTATTTATTTATTATGCAGGTAATAATGGGCCTATATGTGGTAATTGGGTGAGGTTTCTAAAACAAGCACAAAAAAAGCCATCCCTCTCGGGATGACTTCTTGGATTGCCCAGCGACGTCCTACTCTCACAGGGGGAGACCCCCAACTACCATCGGCGCTGAAGAGCTTAACTTCCGTGTTCGGTATGGGAACGGGTGTGACCTCTTCGCCATCATCACTAGACTCTGAGCCTGTTCGCTCAAAACTGGATAGAACTTCATTGATTGTGTTTGTCGATGTAGACTGATCCCGATGGAATCGAGTTGCGTGACCTAGAAATACACTCCAAGATCTGTCGCACCCATAGAGGCAAAGGACGC